>JAJRVU010000198.1 GCA_024277145.1 Planctomycetota bacterium | reverse complement strand
GCTCAAAGCGAGTGTGGGTTGCTCCCGGGTAAACCAATGCAGCCAATCCAAGCTGTGTGATATGCCTGAGACGTTGAAACTCTGCGGTGTCAACAATCGATCGAACTCGGTTCGTAAAAGGGATGTCCTGCAAGTGAGGGATGCGAATGTTCCCTCCTTCAGAATTATAATGCCCAAGTTCGGGTATTTCGACAATTGCGTTACTCATCCGCTTGTTTCATCCTTTGTGATATTGCAAGTTGCGATATTGCAGGTTATGAGAATGTAGTTTGATTCAACAGACTGGAATTGAAGAAGGTTGATCCGGAGCAAATAATTCTTCAACAACATCTGCAATCATTTCATTATCAAGTTCATCATTTTCTGTTTGAATGGCTTCCCATAATTTCTTTCCATCCTCGACAGCTTTCCGTACTTTTATGGGAAGATGAGAATGGGTGATCTCTGGAATTTCAGAATTCAGAATTTGTTGAGAAAGAATCTGAGGGATTTTTTCAATACAATCAGTTGTCTCAAATTCGACAAGCCCTACCAGGAGTGGATTCATTCTGCCTGCGATTAATGAACGGACATCATCAGTGTATGCAACTATCGGCTTTCCTAACGTCCAGGCAATGGCCGCTTCGGAAACGGCTCCTTCATCAGGGGTTCGTCCATTCAGGTTCCAGACAGCTACATCACATTCATCAACCAGTTGGTAAATATCCAATGCAAATATTGCTGAGTGAAGAAACGCAGCTGCAATCGGTTGGGACCAACCACGCTTGACAAAAATCTCCATGATCAGGCGAAATTCCATGCCATCGCGATGGGGCAGATAAACCAGAAATCCAGATTTCTGAAGAGCCTCTGCAATTTGAGTCATCTCGTCTCGTTCTGACTGGTTGAATAAAGGACCAGCACAATAGACCTTGATCTCCCGAGTATTATTTTTGATATTCATATATTACATCCTTGTAGCACGTCTATTTTATATATTTAAGATTGGTCGATCAATTTAAAGCACGACATCGGTATGAATCATCGATTATAATCCTGATTCCAGTTTTCACTATTATAATCGTAAATATGGCGAATCTCTATCCCATATGGTAAAACTGTTTGTTCCGTCTCTCAATTCTGATTGAAACACGTTTAAAATCCAACTTTAATTTTAATATAAGCGTAATAAGTATATGGAAAACTCGCTTTATTTGATCGTTTGAAAATAGCACAGGCATGCCCAGGAAGAAAAAAAAACAGGTAACAAAGCAGCCAGACAACGGGAGCCTGCTCAGCGCGCTCCTGATGGTCTTTGGGATGATCTCTTTCAATGCAATGATTTTTCAGGAAATCTTTTCCAGTTATTTATCTGCAGGATTTTTTTTCAGTCCCTCTACATGGATTAAATTTGTGGAATTGTGTGGCGGAACCGTTTCGGAAACTCCTCAGCATTTTCAGCAGGCGGAACTCTCTTATATATCATCATGGTTTCTCTTGGCGGTTATCTCCACCATTTTCCTGATGTTAGGTGCTTTTGGAATCAGCAGGAAAAAATCAATCCCTTTTCAGCAGGCGTTCATTGACTGGGGGATTCGAGGTTGGCGATGGTGGGGAGTTTTAATTCTTTGGCAGTTCACTAGTTTTCTTTTCCTGGTGCTTGAGTGGTTTCCATTATCTGAATTTCAATTGGCTTCGCTTCCTTTGTGGATTGCGTTTCAAGGTGCAGGCTGGTCCACAGAATATTTGACACTCATTGGCTTTGCTTCGGCAGGAAGTACACCGACAGGTTTTAGCGAGAGCCCCCTTCGCAATACTGCTGAACCAAAGAAAAAAGAAATCGTCACGCGAAGTGCTCTTCTGTTGATTTTTTCTTGTGCAATTTATGTGGTGACTTTCACCTGGATGAACTGGGGATTGTACTGGGAACTTTTATTGCCTCATGGTGATTCTGCAATGTATGAAGAACATCTCTGGAATCTCACACATGGAAAAGGGTTCCGCAGTTATCTGGATCAAGGTTTATTTCTGGGTGAACACATTCAGTTCATTCATCTCTTTCTCATTCCATTTCATTGGATTTATCCCTCACAGCTGACAATGGAACTGTTTGAATCCATTGCATTGGCTTCAGGGGCAATTCCGGTTTATTTTCTTGCTCGCAGGCATTCCGGATCAGAATCAGCAGGTTTATGGTTAGCTTGTGGTTACCTTCTCTATTTTCCTCTCCAGTTTTTAGATATCGCTATTGATCTTAAAACTTTTCGACCAATCGGATTCGGTGTTCCCGTCCTGCTTTTCGCGCTGGATCAACTGGAACGAAAACGATACAAAACGATGATCCTTTTATTCCTGGTTGCGCTTACTGCAAAGGAAGATTACGCCATCGTTCTTGCACCGATAGGATTGTGGATTGCAATTTTCCAATCCAAAGTGGATCAGAACTTACAAAAAAAGAAGGGGTTCCTGTTTGGGCTTTCCATTGCAGTTCTCAGCACTGCTTATTTGTTAGTGACTGTTGCGGTTATTCTGCCGTGGTTTCGAAGTGGTGTGGAAGTTCATTATGTCGGTTATTTTAGTCAGTTTGGCGATTCGCTGGGAGAAGTAATCCGTAATATTCTTGACCCACGAAAACTGGTTCCTGCTTTATTCACCGTAAAAAGTTTACTTTACGTCTTTATGATCCTGGTTCCGCTAGGGTTTCTTCCGCTTTTTTCTGCTTCTCGATTTGCAACCTGCCTCCCGTTATTGGCATTGCTCTGTTTAAATGGAATTGCAAAAACCCCATTTCACCATTTTCATGCCCCTTTGATTCCCATTCTTTTTTGGTCAGCCTGTGCTGGGATCACTCCGATGACAGAATGTGTTAACAGAATAAAAAATCGGATGGGTAAAAAATCGGATTCAACCGTATTGACAAACCAATTTCCAAACAGACCTGCAATATTTTTGTGTCTGAACTCACTGATGGCAGGACTCTTCCTCAGCATTTCCCCTGCAGGAATTTCCTTTTGGGATTCAGGGGATAGTTTTTACTGGAAAAACCTTTATGTTCCGGGGCAACGTGCTGAAATGTTTTCCAGAATTGAAAACCTGATCCCTATCGAAAGCAGGGTTGCATCAACCGATTTTGTGCATCCAAGATATACCCATTATGAACGGGCGTATGATTACAGTAATTATTCCCGCGCAGTGAATGAAAACCAGACCGGGGCACCACCTGATACCGATTACATTGTGATTGATACAACCCATCGTTACAGTGAAATCAAAAAGCCGATGGATATTCCTGAGTATCGTGACCATCCCGAAAATTGGGAATTGCTACCTGACAAAACCGAAGGCTATTTTATTATTCTCAAAAGAAAGTCGCGTTAAATGATTTACGGGTTTTCTATTTATTATTTATTTTCCATAGTAGCTTTGTTCGCAATCCTCTGGGGAGGAATCGTTTATCTCCTTAAAAAAAGGCAGGGTTACCGCAAAGAGAAAAAGAACATGCTCAAGTTGAATCTTTCCCTCGCAGCCTGCATGGTTCTGTTCTTCATGTTATTTGCTGAAGTTGTTTTTGCCCTTTTTTATGTGCAGACAGATGCATTTAATATGACCAGTTCTTCCAAACGCTGGTTTAATCTTTATCTTGAAAATCAGCGAAACGAATTTGGAGCAAGAGACACAGAAGAATTTGTAAAGAGACTTCCTGATGATCAAAAACTAATCTGTTTTATCGGAGACAGCTTTACAGTCGGTCATGGAATCAGGAACATTAATAATCGTTTCAGTAACCTGATTGAAGAAAAACTGAATAAAGAGAATCCCGGAAAATATCAAGTTGCGAACCTGGCTGATCCCGGACTTGAAATTTCGCTGATCGAAGCCCGCGCACGTGCAATTCTTCAGAAAGGGTATCAGGTTGACCACCTTGTATATGTGATGTGCTTGAATGATATTGAAGGGTATGATACGGAATCAAAGGATAACCTGAAGAAACTGGGCGATGTTGGACCCCGGAATTTTGTTTTGAAAAACAGTTACCTCCCTAACTGGTTATACTTTCGGTACCTGCAATATACTCGCAAGGAAGTACGTGATTATTACCCTCACTTGAAAAAATCGTACGATTCTTTTGCATGGACCGGCTTCAGCCGTAAACTCAAAGACCTTTCTGATCTCTGCAAGTCTAATAACGTCCAATTCAGTGTTGTGATTTTTCCTTTCCTTCATAATTTGAATTCGGAATCATCTTTTATTTCAGTCCATAAAAAAGTGGAAAATTTCTGTACGGAAAATCAAATTCCCGTTGTGGATCTGGAACCGGTCATGCGAAAACATGCGGATGAAAATCTGGTGGTGAATCGATTTGATGCACATCCCAACGAAAAAGCTAACTCGTACGCTGCAGAAGCAATTTATGATGCGCTGTTAAAAACTCGTCCTAAAAAAAAGAGTGAAGAAACCTCTTCCACAGAGGATTCCAAATGAAACGGGAGAAAAAACCGCAAGCGGATCAGTCTTTTCAGATTTCCAATCCGCTGTTTTATAGAATTGCAGCTTTGCTACTCTTAATTCATTTTGGTCTTGTTCTTCACGCCGCCAGCAGGATGACAGTCACCCACGATGAATATTGGCATCTCCCCGTAGGACATCTCAACTTAACGACAGGGCAATTCGATTACGATAACCTGAATCCTCCCTTGTTAAGAATGTGGGCTGCTTTCCCGTTACTCTTTTCTCAAACAAACCGGGTTGAAATTTCTCCTGAAACAGATGCAACGGGACATGGCGATGCCTTCTTAAAAGCGAATAACAAGAATTATCACTCATTAATTCTTTACGGGCGAATTATGATTGCACTCCTTTCGATGGCGACGGGAGTTTTAATGGGATACTGGTCTTCCAAATGGTTTGGAAATTTCTCCGCATTGATTACGATTGGAATCTGGTCTTTCAGCCCGAATGTAATTGCCCATGCTTCACTGGTCACAACAGACCTCGGGGCGGGTTTCTTTTTTGTCTTCACATTATTAACCATCATTTCCTATTCAAAAAACCTTAAATGGTCCACTACTCTTTATTCCGGAATTCTCCTCGGCTTGTCCCAATTGGCAAAATACACTTGTTTAATACTTTACCCCATTGGCTTCCTGCTTTTTGTGATTTTGAATTTCAGAAAAACTGGAGAACTCAAGTCGCAATGGAAGAGGATTACCCTGCAGGGAATTGTCCTGTTGGGAATTAGCCTGCTCACAATCAACATGGGTTATTTATTTAATGGCTCATTCAAATCCATGAAAGACTATTCCTTTCAAAGTGATTCTTTGAAATCTCTCAGCGAGACGTTTTCTTTTTTAGAGTCATTTCCAGTTCCTTTTCCTGCTGATTATATCGAAGGAATTGATCGCCAAAGAGCAATCATGGAAAGCCAGCATCCGGTTTATCTCAATGGGGAATGGTCTCTCAAAGGTTATCCTCAATATTATTTGATGACACTGATATACAAAATGCCTCATGCAATTCAGGGGCTGTTTTTACTCACGCTGTTCCTTCTATTGAAAAACGGAAAACGTAATAAAAAACTTCAATATCAATTGTTATTACTGGTTCCATTTTTAGCTCTGTTTTTGATTGCAAGCAAATCTGGAATGCAACTGGGGATAAGATACCTCCTGCCTGTGTATCCTTTTCTTATCCTGTTTATTGGGCAAATTGGCAGCTTGATAGATTTCAAAAACAACAAAGTTCTCACTGCCGTTTTTCTTTTGTTGCTGATCGGTGTTCCTCTTTCGTTACGAAACCATCCTTATCACATTTCGTACTTCAATGAATGGGCAGGCGGAGCAGAAGGAGGACGATTACACCTGCTTGATTCCAATCTCGATTGGGGACAGGATTTGAGGGAACTGAAAGATTATCTTGATCAAAATCAGATTGACAATCTTAAACTGGCTTATTTTGGAATGTTGCTTCCTTCTGAATTGGGGATTGTTTATGAACACCCTTCCAGAAGAATTCCGCAACCGGGCTGGCATGCAATCAGCGTCAATTATGTGCAGGGGAGACCTCATCATATCCGGGACATGGAAGGAAAAAGTCATCCGTTGGGATTGGATGAACTTGGCTATTTCCGTTTTTTCAAACCGAAAAAAAACATTGGCACATCAATTTATCTTTATCATCTATCAGGTTCTGATGTCATGCAATGGCAGGCAGCCGTCCGTCAAATGCAGCAATCTCGTTAAAGAAATTATTGAGTGATTTCAATTTTCCTTATGGAACGCTTCAGCTTGCGTATGCCGGAACTGTTCATTTCCGTCTTCTTCAGGTTGACCCTTCTGAGCGATTTGATTTTTCCTATCGTTTTAACTGATTGATTAGTAATTTTGGTGTCTTTCAGATTGAGTTCCACCAGATTGGAAAGATAAGCCATCTTGTTGAGAACCGGTTTCAATTCTTCTTCGCTTAATTTGCTTCCTGAAAAATCAACCCGTAATCCATCTTCCACATCTTCAATAATTCCACTGGACTTTTCCACCGCAGAAATTGCAGAGTTGTATCGAATCTGGGGAAGAGATTTATCAAGGCCAATGACAACAACAACAGAAAGTCCCAACAGCAAGCTGCTTAAAATGAATTTCTTTTTTCTGTTCATTGAGAAAGAGCCAAGAACAAGAAGAGCAAGTGACATCAGTCCGACAATTCCGCCTAAATAGGAAGCATCCAGGCTGATCTGATTTTCCAGAAGTGTTGGTCCCATCAAAGCAGCAATTGAACCTGCTAAAATGGAAAGATTTAATAACGTGATGACTCCCAGGCTCCCTTTAAAGTTGGAGCGTTTTCCTCCGGTGGAATCAAACTGGCTTAATGTCACGGCGAGAACAACAACAACTCCCACAATCAAACCTTCATAAACCGTCGCACCGGTTTTAATCACTTTGGCAATCCCATCCATCACCACTCTCAGGAACAAAGCTCCCAGAACCGTTCCCGGAATTGTGCCGATGCCACCCTGTAAACTGCAACCTCCCACCACTGCAGCTGCAATGGCATTCAATTCGTAACCCATTCCAAGCGTTTCCGGATCTGCAACAGATTGGTCCGCGATATATAAAATTCCTGCAATAGAAGAAAGCATGGCGCTTATACAATACGCCAGCCATTTCATCTGGCCAGTTCGAATGCCACTTAACCGTGCTGCTTCTTCATTCCCGCCAATCGCATAGAGGTGTCTGCCCATGACCGTTTTACTCAGGAAAACCCACCCTGCAAAAGCAAGTAAAAGAAATAGCACAGCAGGTATCCAGACGGAAGATGCAAGATAACGAAACGATTCATCATTAATTTGAATCTGGGAACTTCGACCACCAATTACCGATTCCGTAACACTTTCCACGATCGCTCGACCGAAGCTTCTTAATCCGACAAGCGTAGCCAGGGTAGCAACAAACGGCGGGATTTTAACCACGGTAATCAACCAGGCATGCAAGCTTCCTATCATGAATCCAACAAGTAAAGTTCCTGCAATAGCCAGGGAAATTACGGCTGTTCCTATTGGTTTGGACTGAGTCACTGCATCCGGCGCCATCACCAGCATTAACGTGGCACAGATTGTTCCACTAAAAGCAATTACCGAACCACTGGAGAGATCAATCCCTCCGCTGATAATGACAATTGCAGCGCCTATAGAAAAGATTCCCAGCAACGAAGTCTGGCGGGTAATATTAATAAAGCTGATACGGAAATTGTGAATATAATTGTGATTCGTATCAAGGATAGAAGTCATCACAACAACTATGAGTATTGCAAAGAGCAACCCGGATTCGTGGCTTTTTAAAAGGGAAGAAAAGGAACCCGATTTCTTCAATCCTGTTTCTGTCATTGCCCTGTTTCTGTCTTAATTTCTCTGTTTCTTAATTAAGCCTAAATCTGAATTAACCTAAAGTGGCACAGACCCAATCGCCATTACCTTATTTCTCACGAGCAGGTTAAATCATGGTCATCCAGCCACTTTTTGAATTCATCAAAACGAAGGAATTCGGTTTTCTCCTGAAACATGTCTGCTTTCAGTGTTTTGTTATCATTGGGAACAACCACTTTTAATCCGGTATCAAGAATATCACCGTTTTCATTTCCATAATTCGGCAGTATTTCAGAAATTTTCTTCTTGTCGTCTTCAACGAGAGCTTTTAATAACCGAACTGATTGGTATCCCATCTGGTACGGATTTTGTACAACGATGGCATCAAGCATCCCGGAACTGACTGCTGTGATTGCCCCCGCTTCAGCATCAAACGCAACAATTTTCCGGGTATTCGTTCCCCCTTCCTTCACAACGTCAACAATTGCAGGTCCGTTATAAGACCAGATCCCTACAAGAACCGTCAGTTTGTCGCCGTGGTTTTGAATGGCATTCCTGACATTTTCTTTTGCTTCAGATCGATCCATTCCATCTGCCATCCGGTCAAGTTCCTCGAATTTCTCGCCAGCAGTTTCTGCAAATCCGTCGATTCGATCAATGGCATTCTGGGCACCGGTTCTTCCTACAAAGGCAACATATCCACCCCCAGTTGGAAGAATATTTTTGATGCAGATACCCAATACCTTTCCTGCAGTCGTGTTATCTGTACCAACAAATGCATACCGGGAATCTCGAAACTGTTCTCGGTCGACATCAGAATCAACGGTAATAATTTTGATTCCCTTCTTCTGCAATTTTTTCATTTCCTCTGCAATCGCAACATTCGCTGCATCGGTCACACTAATTGCAACGGCAGCAATATCAGACAAACTGGAAAACTGACGTAACCATTTTAACTGTCCTTCAGGAGTCCCGTCATTTGTCATGAACTCTGCTTTGAATCCAGCCTCTGCAAGATCCAATTCTGTGTCAGCGTCCTGCAAGCCAATCCTGCAGGTATCCCAATAAGCGGAATTCCCATTCGTTAACAGGATAATTCTTTTTAATTCTTTATTATTTGATGCAGATGCATCTTCTTTTTTTGGAGGATCAGCTGGTTGCGGAACTTCTCCCGGACAACCTAAAATAAAACTGAGTCCAAATAACAAAAAGCACTTTGGCAAAAAGTTTCGTTGTTCCTGGATTGTCTTCATGAATTGAATCTCACAAAAAAGACGATTAAAATTAGTACATCGGACGTGACGAAAGTCATCAGCAAGTAACAATATTGCTTGTATGCTGTTTCCTAACGAGCCTCTTTTTGAACACGTCACCTTAACAGCAATGATTCTCGTATTCAATGAGACTGTTTATCTGTCTTAAATTGTAATTTGAAATGATCGTAATATACCGGCTATTTTTCGTCAAATCGGACCGATTTAGCGACTCCATGTCTGGCAAGCCAACATCAATCTCAAACCTGACCTTTTTAGACACTATAAAACAAGCTGCATGAGAATCATTTATGCTTCCTTAACTGTTGAGCAGGACAAAATTCTGTTATTGTCGAATTCGTAAATTTCGCTAAGATGCCTTTTCCTTATTTTGGTAAAGAAAAAATACCATTTATCTCCCCTATCTTTAATTCCATTCATTCTGACTTTTAATAGCACTTATCTAGTATTTGAATTCAAACGAAATGATAACTCCCAATTACGAATGTGATAATGAATTCCTGAAGCTGCTCAGCCACCATTCAGATGTTGATTTAACAATGGTCGCTTTGGAAATTGCACGTGATATCTATCCTGGTCTTGATTTTTCAGAGACTCTTAATTGGATTGATGATCGGGCAGATGAGCTTGCAGGTGTGGTTGCGATTGCAGAAACAGAAGAAGCTGCCTTGAAAGAAATAAGCAAATGCCTGTGTGATAAACATGGAATTCAAGGACGCTCCGATTCCTTTCATCACCCGGAAAGCAGTTTTCTCAACAAGGTGATTGAAACAGGATCAGGAATCCCCATTAGTTTATCAATCTTATACATGGCCATTGGCAATCGATTAGGAATGACTTTAACAGGGGTGGCATCGCCCATGCATTTTCTGGTTCGATATGAATCAATGGAAGGTCCACTTTTTATTGATGCATTTTCTCGATGCAGGATTCTTAAAGAAGAGGAATGTATTCAATGGCTGAATCAAATATCGAGTTATGAAAATTCTTTAATTGAATCTTCTTTGGGAGCAGCGGAACCACGGTATGTGGTCATCAGGTTACTTAACAACCTTAAAACATTATATGCCTCAAAAGAAAACTGGAAACCCGCATGGATGATCCAGCATCGACTGACAGGATTGCAACCCTCTGACTACGCCTCTCGAAGAGATCTGGGCGTTTTTTCTGTTCTTGCAGAACGTCCTGATCAGGCGATTGATTTACTCAAATCCTGCTTGAGTACCTGCCCTGAATCGGACAAGGAACTTCTTCAGGATCATCTTAATATTGCGGAAAAACAAATCGCCCGCTTCAACTGAGTCTTCTTCAGTTTTGTAGTGCTTTATCAAGCTTTAAATGTCATGCATCAATTTGCAAATGGCACGCTCGTTGGCGTGCAAGTTTAACTGGGCTGGGTGACATTTATACATAGACGGAGTAGTAGGTCAGTGCTGTAGCCTGACGATTGAACCTCATCCCGCTTAATCATAAATGTTACATTTTGGCATTTTGGTTATAAGTTCCTGAATACCTTCGGCTGAAATATTAGTTCCTCTAATAACTAGGTTTCGAAGAGATTGTATTTTAATCAGGTGAGAAATACTTTTGTCTGTAATGGGGATATTCTGAAAATGAAGATTTTGCAATGATTTCAAATATGTCAAATACTGAATTCCGGCATCGCCTATTTTCACATCACCAAGACCAATGTTTTTAATTTTTTTTATCTTAGATAGATACTTCAGGCTGTTGTTTGTAATCGCAGTTTTGTTGAGAGTGATATATTGAAATTTTCTTGCTTGCAGTAAATGCTCAACACCATCATCAGTGATGTTTGCCTGATCTATAATAAGATGATTAATATTCTTCATTCTTGAAATATGTTCGAAACTTTTGTCTGTAATTGATGTATTTCTCAATGCTATTGCCCTGATATTGCTATTTAATCTTAAAGAAAAGATGCCAACATCAGTAATCTTAACTCCTGAAAAAAAGATGGATTCAAGTTTTTCAGACGCAGAAAGATAAGACAAGGAAAGATCTGTTACTGGAGTGCCAAGAAGAACCAGACTTTGAAGATTAGGATGCCTGGATAATTTTCTGATTGCGGAATCATTAATATTACTTCCTTCGAGGTTGATATATTTCAGTTTCTTTAACTGTGCTAATAAATGAAAATGTTCTCCAGTAATATCGTTTTTATTAAGGTGTATATCGGTCAGGTTAGGAAATTTTAGAAAATGTGGAATGACCTCATCTGTAATATTCGTATTTTGTATGTTTAAGCTGACAATAGTATTTGACCCGGGTATCCTTTTAAACAAATCGTCAGATAACGATCCATTCACACATGAAATTGATTTTTTGACCTTAAAGTCATTTAAGGAAATGGGACTCCATTTACGAATCAATCTAGAATTTGAGAGTTTTTTGAGAAAGCGATTAGAAAAGTCTTTTTTAAAAAGCCTCCCGCCTGCTTTTTTGAATTCCGCTTCAAACTGCTTCCATTCACGTTCGTTCTGAATCCCTACATACGCGAAATAGCAAACCGGAATTACTATCACGAATAAAAACAGAAGCAGGCACACCAACAGAACCGTTTTTTTCGTTCGGGATAGTTTTTTAATTCGGAAAAGCATGCCTTAATTTCCAAAATATTCAGAAGACAACGGAATACTCATCACTCTGAGAGTTGAGTTGATTATTTCATTATCCAAAAAAAACTGTGCAGGCATGAAGGAGGTAAGCAGTATCAGCGGGATCGACAGTTGTTGGTTTCAAAAATTTCAGGATTTCATACCGGGCAGGAATTTCCTCCTGAAATTCATGTAACAGTCATTCCCAATTCTCCATGCACTGCACAGCGTTAGTCATCACCTTAATGGTTCCGATACATTCGGAATGGCTTTCTTAATACCCACAGCCACCGTATCCACCTCGATACCCTCCACCGTATCCACCGCCGTAATTTCCAAAGCTGATTCCAATTCGTGGATTTCTGTAGTATCCACCGTAGTACGAATTACGGAATCTTGGGTAGGAATAATATCCTCCGCGATAATTTCTTCCGTACCCACCATATCCGTACCCACCGAAGTGGCTTCGCTGTCCATAATGACCATAGTGGCTACCGTGATGTCTGCGCCCTGCATTTGCTTGCTGGGTATTTGCAAAAAGAACTGCACTCGCTACGATTGCTACGAGAACTAATAAAGATTTCATAATTTCCTCCTGGAAATTTAATAAGGGGCCCCTGGAAAGTCGTGTTTGTAAAAGACCGGGTGTATTTATTGCAAATAAGGCTCCCAAAATGTTCAAAATATCGATTTATATCCTTAAACCCTTGTAAGATAACAAGTATGATAATTTGCGTAGTCAAGTTATTATTGCGCAGGGTTGGAAAACTGTCGCAGAAGTGATATTTTTGTAGTCATCTCGATGACAGGATTATCAAGTAATCTTCAGTTTTATCTTCCTCAGATTAACAGGAACAAATTCCATGCCAATAAATGCAATGACTCAATATTTCAGGATGTCGGTTCTTAGTTCTCTTGTTCTCATTACAGGACTCTATCAACCGAAAACATCTTTAGCGTTCAATCCACCAAAAACAGGTTCCCGGATATTAATCAGCGCAAAGGATTTGAAAAAAGAGATTTCCTCACATCAATTCCAGATCATTGATGCCCGTTCATCAGCAGAATATCACAAGGAACATCTCCCGCTAGCAGTTCATGTTGATATACGCAAATGGAAGAAAAAATCATTGGAACCAAATGGCCTTGCGGATACTAGTTTTTGGGCAAGTGCGATTGGAAGTCTGGGAATCGGACCGGAAACGGAAGTGATTGTCTATTCCGCCGTTGCACCGAATGCAGCCCGTGCAAGTTGGCTACTTGGATATCAAGGTGTGAAAAACGTAACCATTCTGGATGGAGGATGGAGACAGTGGAAAGAAGTTTCCGGGGAAACAACAGATCAAATCCCGACTGTAAAGCAGCAGGATTTCAAGCCTTCGCCTCAAACAGACTGGTTAATATCCACCAAAGAGGTACAACAGAACTTTAAAACTCTTCAAATAGCAGATGCAAGAAGCGTTGTGGAATATGTTGGCAAAGGAAGACATAAAGGACATATTCCCGGAGCGATCAGGCTGGAATGGTCAGACTTGCTAAACGAAAATGGAACATACAAATCAAAGAAAGACCTTCAGGCGTTAATAAAAAGCAAAGGGTTTAAACCAGATCAGCAAGTCATCACACATTGCCAGACAGGGGGACGTTCTTCAGTCAATATTATTGCCTTCAAGCTTGCAGGTTATCCAACGATTAAAAATTATTACTGCGGATGGAGTGAATGGAGTGCGGATGACTCTCTTCCCATTGAAAAACCGGAAGCGAACTGAAGTTCCCGGCATCAGAAAAATCGTCACATCTTAACATTGGCGGGGTAAAATCTCGAAGGGGACCTTTCCTAATCTTAAACAGAATCCATCTGTCTATCAGCAAACTTGGAACTCTTTGCCGATTATAACAGTTGTGTATTGGGAATCCGTGAAGCAACTTCGGTTCTTCCAGAATAAATGTCCCCTCAACAAGAAGATACAAAGGTCTCCCGATTCATTATAAAGCGAATATTCAGTCAAGTTTAACAGGAAAAAGACTCTTCAGGAGGAATAAAATATGTTGCGTCGATTTGTACTGAATTACATCAAAAGGCACCAGAACCGAGCGAATCAAGTCCTTCATATCATTGGAGTTCCGTTAACGTTTGTTGTGTCCGTCATCTTCCTGTTTCAAGAGAAATCTCTATGGGCACTGTGCGCATTTATCGGTGGCTATTTTTTGCAATTTGCGGGTCACGTAATTGAGGGGAACGATGCTGGTGAGGTTGTCTTAATCAAGAGGATGCTCGGTATGTCTTATAATGAGTTTGGCCCTTCGTCTAAACAGTCAGATTCTCACGATCCTCCCGCCGATACATGATCTATCGGTACTGCTGAATAATGCAGAAGGTGCGGAATAAGTAGAATTAACCTTTAACGGTTTATCCTTTCCCTTTTGCTTCTCTTATCCAGTGAACTCCGGTTTTTGGAACGGACTCTGAAAACTGCCGAATCGGAATGCGATGAATCAGATCCAGGCAATGCCTGATTCTGGATCGTGTGGCCATATTGTAATACTGATTCAATAAATCAGTTTGCAGTCGGAAGGATCAAGGATGAATACATTACGCGCAATGCGTGTGACGGGAACGGTATTATCAATTGCTGTTCTCGCAGGTTGCTGGAATAAGAATCATGAAGTCCATTACCTCGGTGATGCTGATCTTCAATTTTATAAAAATAAAGCAACGGATATTGATTACGTTGAAGTCTGCCATACCACCCCTGAGACGGTAACCCACACTGATGCGCCACGTACTGTGAATGACAGGCGCAAGGATGAAATCTGGGATGTCACCCTGATTGAAATTCTTCACATGGCTTTGACTAACAACCGAATCATCCGGTCCAGTGGTTCGTTCATGTCTCCGGGAAATGCGTTGTTGACGAACTCTCGTGGCGTTTCTTCCGTTTATGATTCTGCCATCCAGGAAAGTGGTGTTCTTTTTGGTGGTCGTGGTGTTGAAGCTGCACTCTCTGATTTTGATACCCAGTTCACAACTTCCATCCTGTGGGGGCGGGGAGAAACAATTCAAAACAGCCCGTTCTTTGGGGGAGCACCCGGAAGTACATTAAAACAGGACACCGCGAATTTCAGAAGTGGTGTTACCAAGCAGTTCGCTTATGGGGGAACTTTCGGGGTTAATCACAATTGGG
The DNA here is from genome assembly GCA_024277145.1 of Planctomycetota bacterium. GTDB lineage: Bacteria > Planctomycetota > Planctomycetia > Planctomycetales > Planctomycetaceae > JAJRVU01. Next base: position 206 of record JAJRVU010000198.1, on the reverse strand, counting down.
ATTACAACGCAGTCAACAGTACAGCCGTCCTTTTCCCTTCCAGTTATACAGGACAGCTTTCAGCGAATTACCGTCATCCGTTACTAGCAGGATCAGGTTCAGAATACACACGCATTGCAGGTCCGGTGAATCCTAACTTCGGAGCCATCACCGGTGTCAGCCAGGGTGTTGTCATTGCCCGAATCAATAACGATATCACGCTTGCT
>JAJRVU010000197.1 GCA_024277145.1 Planctomycetota bacterium | reverse complement strand
TCTGCCTGTTCTGCAATGATCTACCGTGACCAATTGCTATTCCATGAAAAGAATGTTCAGCATGGCTTTACGTGCGAACCATTCCATAATCTTGTTCAACATTTTCTGGTAAAAAATGATGGGACCACTTTTCAGGCAAACCGTTCCCCTGACGAACCCAAGTTAGATTTCTTTGCTTCAAAAGATCGCTGGTGTCGTCCTGTGATGGCAACAACCGGTCCTGATGGTGCCCTTTGGATTGTAGACATGTACCGTTACATGATTGAACATCCACAATGGCTGACACCGGAAGGAAAAGAAGAACTTAAGCCATTTTACCGTCATGGAGAAAACCGCGGGCGTATTTACAGAATATTCCCCAAAGACAAAAAACCGAAAATAATTCGTAACCTGAAAACTCAATCCAGTAATGAACTGGTTAACTCTCTGGAAACTTCAAATGGTCCACAACGTGATCTCATACAGGAAACGTTAATCAGTCGAGCTGATCAATCCATTAATGTTCAACTCATTAATCTTTTAAAGAACAGCCAACACCCTCTTGCTCGTCTTCATGCTCTTTGTACGTTGGATGGTCTTGGAGTAATCACCCCGGAAATTCTGGTTCTTGCATTGAATGACAAACATCCTGGAATTCAAAAACAGGCCATTCGCATTGCAGAACCTTATGTGCCGAACTATCCTGAAATTTTTGAGTTAGTATTAAAATTAATAAACAGCCCGGACAAAAAAGTTCGCCTTCAAATTGCCTACTCTCTTGGTGAGTGGTCAAATAAAAAGAGCGCAAATGGTATCGCCCAGTTACTGATTCAAAATCCCTCAGATATTTACCTGACTGCAGCTTCAATGAGTTCTATTTCCAAATTGAAAGTTAAGACCATCATTGAAACAGTCCTTTCCGGTTACCCTAATCACCAAAACAACAACCTTATTAACCAACTTGTTGATCAATCGCTTGCATTCAAAAATAAAGAGGCAACACTCCTTGCTTTAAATTTCTTTTTAAATCCGAACAGCAATCATTCTGAGTTAAATCAATTTAAATTCCTCGGAGGTTTCTTCAAATCGTTGAAATCAAGTAAACTTTCCCTGAACAATTTTCTCCATCAAAACAAAGCTGGCAATAATCTCTTGGTACAAATTGATTCCGTGACCAATCTTGCAAGAGAATCCATAACTAATCCTGATTCACCAGAAGTACTCCGAATCGCTGCGATCCCCCTTCTGGGTCAGTTTCCCAAACAACAAAAGGAAGACATCCAGCTTCTTTCAGAAATCCTCTCTCCTCAAACACCAATTGCCATCCAGTCAGCAGCAGTCAGTTTTCTGGTTTCCTTTCCTGATACCCAAGTTGCTGAACTGCTTCTGAACAACTGGGAAAGCCATAGTCCATCAATACGAACCCATATATTAAGCACGCTTATCAGTCGAGAAAACTGGATTAACAAATTGCTCGACAAAGTCGAAAAAGAAGAAATCCCCTCATCAGGAATTGATGCAGTGACTCGCCAAATACTAGCTTCCTCCAAAAACAAAAAAATTCGAGATCGTGCAAAAACGATTTTAAAAACCGCGGGCAATTCAGATCGAAATAAAATCATTGCAGAATTTCGCCCTGCCTTGAAACTCAAAGGAAACCCAGACAAAGGGAAAAACATTTTTAAGCAGAAATGTTCCACCTGTCATAAGTTAGAAAATATTGGATATGACATTGCTCCCAATATCGCATCTTTAACGGATAAACGACCTGAAACATTGCTAACTTCGATCCTGAACCCCAGTGCTTCTGTTGATAGCAAATATCTGACATACACTGTTCTTACAGAAGAGGGACGAACTTTCAGCGGAATTCTCTCCTCAGAAACGGGAAATAGCATCACGCTTCTCATGCAAGAAAACAAAAAGCAAATCATCCTGAGAAACCATATAGATGAAATTCGAGGCACTGGGAAATCAATGATGCCTGATGGACTTGAAAAAGAAACAACCCTTCAGGATATTGCTGACCTGATTACTTATTTGCGATTGGATCGGCTCAAATAATCTGTTTTTTGAATCATGTTTAAACAGGACGAATTCAAGATATAACCGAAGCTCAAGCAACGCCGACTTTTGAAGTCGCCAGTCGTTCAATGCGTCCTTCCACAATTCTCACCTGATTTTTGGCCTCTTTTGCAATCGCTTCATCATGAGTAACCATGACGACTGTCAATTTATCGAGGTCATTCAGGGTATTGAGAAGTTCGATGATTTCACCACCTGTTTTGGAATCCAGATTTCCTGTCGGTTCATCAGCTAAGAGAATTTTTGGTTTTAAAACCAAAGCCCTTGCGATGGCTGCTCTTTGCATTTCCCCGCCGGAAAGTTCTGAAGGCTTGTGAGTGAACCTGTGATCCAGCCCCACCTTGGAAATGATCTCTTTTGCTTGGTCTTTAAATTTTCGTTTTTGTTTCCAAAAATCCCACATGGAATGACGAATCATCATCGGAACCATCACGTTTTCAAGAAGTGACAGCTCAGGCAACAAATGATAAAACTGAAAAATGAAACCGAATACATGGTTTCTTAATTGATCTCTTGTTTTTGCAGGAAGATCATCAATCCGTTCCCCATTAAGATGAATTTCCCCGATATCAGGATGATCCAACAAGCCGAAAAGGTGAAGCAAAGTGCTTTTTCCAGAACCGGATTGCCCGATAATCGAAAGAAAATCTCCTTCAAAGACTTTCTGGTCAATGCCTCTTAAAACAGGAATTTTCAGATCCCCTTTCCGATAAGCCTTTTCCACTGCAATAGAACGAAGCTGAGGCTCAGGCATAATTACGGACTCCTTTAAACTGTTTTGGTCTTTGGGTGTTACATTGTTTTCAGAATAAGAAAGATCAACTGTCATCATTTTTTCCTTCTTGATCGCTATCGCTTCAAGATCGCATCAGGCTGAACCTGATCTTTAATTTTCGTAAATATATTATTCATACCTGAGAGCTTGAACCGGATGAAGCCGGGATGCTCTTCTGGCAGGTAATATGCTCGCCAGAACAGAAATCGTAATCGCACCAACTGCAACCCAAATAACCATTGAAGCTGAAACGGATGTTGGAATTTCCGGAAAATAGTAAATCCGTTCATCAAATACTTTTCTTCCCGTCACCCAGGTCAACCAACCTTCAATAACATTAATGTATTTCACAAAGAGCAGTCCCATGACAACTCCCACACCACTGCCAACGACTCCTAATGCCAAACCGTATGCAAGAAAAATGCTCATTACACCATTGGAACTGGCACCTAAGGATTTCAGGATTCCAATGTCTCGGGTTTTCTCAACAACAATCATGAAGAAGATTGCTAATATTCCGAAACCAGCCACTGCAATAATCAGGAAGAGGAGAATATTTAATATTGTTGTTTCAATATCAACAGCGGAAAGAAGTGGCATCTGCTGATCTTCCCATGTTCTCACGCTGTAAAAGACAGGTGGCAAAGCAGCTTTCAGTTTTGCGACGACTTTATCTGAATCAGCACCATCCTTTAATTTAATCTGAACCGAAGTGATGGCTCCTTTTTCGTCATCTGCTGCGGTTGAAAGAAGCATTCCTCGAAGTTTTTGCAAACCTTTCAGATTCACAAAAACCAGTTTGCTGTCGTATTCACTCATTCCGCTTTTAAAAATATCAACAAGAGAGACCGCTGCACTTTTCAACTCAGGTGGTAAGGCGCTGTTCGGCGTTGCAATGTTTGCATCATCTCCCGCTTTAATAATTTCAACCAATTCCAGTTTTCCAGTTTTTTCATCAGGAATGAAGTACTGGGTTAACCCTGCTCCCGGAATAATTTGAATATCACGAAGCTCATAAGGGTCAGCAGCTTCAACCGGTTTATTTTTGTCCAGATCGTCAAAGAGATGTGAATCCGGTATTGAATCTTCAATCGGATCATCTTCTTCAAAATTCGGGACATCAGAGTCTGTTTCAACCGAATCAGCAGTTGTTACCTTGCTCTTTTCAGACTTGATTCCTTCAACTGTTTGAATTGGATTTTTTAATTTAATTGGATTGACCTGTTCATGATCATGGTTCATTGCATGGTAGTGCTGAAAACTTGCGTTCTGATCAATCCATCTTTTACGATATGCTTTTGCTTCCTTTGTCAAAGTAAAGCCTGCTGCTTCACTCATACTTCTTTGAGGAGGAACTTTCTTACCATCTACCTCTGTTTCCTGAAAGCTTTGCAGATATTCTTTCCAGGGTCCTACCTGTGATTTGGTTTTGGGATCAATTCCAATCAACATGACGGGCTGAGTCCGGTATTCACCATAATGTTTGCTCATAAACATTCCGGGGATATCCACAGTTGGCGTTAAAGCATAAATATCATCACCAACCACTTTACGAATCTGCTCAATCAGCGCTTCAGGATCTTCATCACCGGAAAGACTGTTATACTGAACGGTTACATCAGAGAGGATGCCATGAATTCGATCACGCATTTCTGTTGTGAATCCGGACATGACACTGTTGACAACAATCATGGTTGCAACGCCCAACATTACACTGATAATGCTGGCTAAAGCGATATAACGTGAACGAAGATACCGCATGCAAAGCAAAGCTTTATACATCTGCCATTCCTTGGCTATTAGTGGAGTACTGATTTCCCGTAAAATCAAAATAGAGAAAAAGACAAGATGCCTGTATGAAACCAGAGAGGTTTTCAGTTCGTTTAAAGCAGGCTCCAAAGCTTTATGAAAATTTCATTTGCAGAAAATTCCACTTTTACTCAAACGAATATGGGCGAATCTATTCTTACTCCGTTTTGATCATCCCTGATCGATTTTTTCTGTGGCTCGGATTTTTTCTAAACTCAATCTCTCTCTATTCAAAATCAAGAGATTCCAATGTTGAAAATGCGAACCAAATATCTGTAGTGAGTGGCTCGGTTTATACTCTATTTTGTAATCCTGTCAAAGACGAACCTGCCCCGAGACTGTCCTTTTCTTCCCATTTACCCCAAAATCTGTAAGGTCATCGTAATAAAAGCTACTTTTTGTCGCTTTTCTTAGAGTTTGGGCCTTCTTCCGACCTGACGAGCGGGAAGAAAATAATATCCCGAATACTGGTTTTATTGGTTAAAAGCATGACCAGCCGATCAATTCCGATTCCCAGTCCACCCGCAGGAGGCATGCCTACTTTCAATGCTTTCACAAAATCGGTGTCCATCTTGGCCATCGAATCTTCATCAGATAACCCGGAAAGCTGCGTTTCAAAAAGCTCTTCCTGTAATCGCGGGTCATTCAGTTCGGTGTATGCATTTGCCAGTTCCATTCCCTGAATAAACAATTCAAAGCGTTCTGCAATTTCAGGACACCCCTTTTTTCTTTTTGTCAGCGGACAAAGAGAAGCAGGATAGTCGATCACAAAAACCGGGCCGACAAGATGATCTTCCACCTTCTCTTCAAAAATTTCATTCACAATCACATCATGATGAACCCCATCCGTTTCAAAATGAAGTTCCTTCGCCAGCTTAAGAACAGCTTCGTGATCATTCATATCACAACCTGCATGTTCTTCAAAAAGTTCTGTGTAAGTTTTTCGTGACCAGGGCGAATTGAAATCGACTGTTTGATCACCCCAGGGGAGGACTCTGGTATCACTGATCGTATCAATTGCATTGCAGACAATTTCTTCAGTCAGGTCCATCATGGAATTGTAATCACCATAAGCCTGATAGATTTCTATCATGGTGAATTCCGGATTGTGTGTGGTGTCCACTCCCTCATTTCGGAAAACACGGCCAATTTCAAATACGCGTTCAATTCCGCCTACCATTAATCTTTTCAAATGTAACTCTGGTGCAATTCGCAAAAAGAGTTCCATATCAAGTGTGTTGTGGTGAGTCAGAAACGGACGGGCAGCTGCTCCCCCTGCAATGGCATGAAGGACTGGCGTTTCCACTTCATGGAAATCCTTGCCTTTTAAAGTTTGCCTGATAGAATCAATAATTTTCGTTCGATTCAACATCCGCGGGATGACATCATCATTTGCAATCAGGTCAAGGTATCGCTGGCGAACAAGAATTTCAGGATCTTTCAATCCATGATGCTTTTCCGGAGGTTGAGTGAGAGACTTGCAAAGTATTGTGAGTTTTTCAACAAAAACAGAAATTTCGCCGGAGTCTGTTCTTTTCAGTTTTCCATCAATTCCAATGATGTCGCCCATATCAAGCTGCCCCATCAGGGACCATTGCTCTTCAGGTAATTCACCACGGGAAAATAGTAATTGAATTCGACCCGACCAGTCTTTTAAATCGTAGAAGCGAAGTTTGCCTGCTTTCCGACGATTCATGATCCGACCAGCGATGCGGACATCCTGCCCTGTTTCACCGTTTTCAGCGGGAGCAAGTTCACGGGCTTGCGCAATTTTCATATGGTCATCAAATCGCTGCCCCCAGGGATCATGACCGAGTTCTTCAATTACTTCGAGTTTTTTTAAACGTTCTTTTTCAAAACGATCAATCTTCTTCTTATTTTTATTCTTCTTGTTGTTTTTGTTTGGATTATCGTTTTTGTGTTCGTTATCAGACATTATTACTTCAGCAACCTGAATTTCTAATTGGAAAAGAGTTTATTAGAGCGTTTCCATAAATGTTATAGAAGGTTTAAGTGTTATCCCGACTATACATACAGTGCGCCACGTTCTACATCATTTCTGGACATTGTCCAGTGAGAAATATTATCTTTTATTAACTATCTTCATTACTGGAAGAGGTTTTCTGATCACCCGTTGACGCTTGGGATGAAGAGCCTTCGGCGATCAGTTCTTCCTCTTTGGTAGAAATGGTATCCTTAAACCCAACAAGGAAGATCAGGAGCGTGACTCCTGCACCAATTCCCGGAAGCAGCCAAATCCAGATCCATTGATCCCTTTGTGCGACACGCCATTCTGCGCGATTCACTTCACCATTTTTGTCAGAGTCTGCATTTTTAAGAGCAGCAATGAAGGATTCTTTTTTGAGTGAAGTTTTAACGTCTCCATCCGAGATGACAACATCTTCGGTTATTTGCTCAATCTTGATGGAACTTGTTTTATCCAATCCAAGAGTTTTTGCAATTCCCGTAACGGGTTCCTGTTCTTCACCCTCTTTAGCTTCCTTTTTGATATCCCAGTTCGGCAAAGGTGTCTCAGTTTCTTCAGTTTTTCCTTCTTGCACGATCACGTTGGTTACCTGAATCTCAGGTTTGTAATGATCTTTAGTCATTCCACCCACCAACGCACCGACATACATTCCAACCCCTAAAGTAATGAAGGCAATAAAACTTTGAGCACTGGCTCTCTGGCTGTCATCAGCCCGTTTATCAACATAAATCTGGCTGGCGACAAAGAAGAAGTCATAACAGATTCCGTGCAGGACGAGACCAAAAACAACATAGGGAAGAGAAAGAGTACTGAAACAGACATACCGAATCACCCATGCCAACATTCCAATCGCCAACATTTTTTTTACGCCGAGCCTCAGGATAAAGAAAGGCATGGCAGCCATGAAAAAGATTTCGGAAATCTGGCCAATAGTCTGCAAACCAGTAGGCGCAGGTGCGTCAATCTGACCAAGAAAAATATTTCCAAATCCATAATAAAATGAGAGAGGAATACAAATCAGGAACGAACAAACTACAAAAACGAGAAACGAAGGATCAGCTAATAGTTGAAGAACACTTTTTCCCTTTGGTTTGTCGGTAGAATCTGTTTTTCCTTTCGGGGGGGTGTGAGGAAGCGTAAAACTAAACAGCCCTAATAAAACAGAAAAGAATGCAGCCATATAAATTGGTAATTTTGAAACTTCTGCATCTTTATTGAATTGTGTTAAAACAAAACTGACTGCAAGTCCCGCTGCAATCCAGCCGAAGGTTCCAAAAATCCGGATAAGCGGGAAATCTTTCTCGGGGTCTTCCATATTGGCAAAGCTGATGGAATTCGTGAGCGCGAGTGTTGGCATATAACAGATAGCATATGCAATCATGACCCCAAACAGATCAGAAAAGCCAGGAGTATTAGCAGCGTAATAAAGGAGCCCTGCTCCGATTAAATGAAGAACAGCAATCAGTTTTTCGGTTGCAAAAAGTCGGTCTGCAAGGATTCCGATAAAGAGTGGAGATATCATCGCTGCAATAGCAGTCGTTGAATAAATATTTCCAATTTCAACACCAGTGAATTTGAGAGTCACTGCCATGTACGAACCCATGGAGACACCCCAGGAACCCCAGATGGCGTATTGCAGAAACATCATGATGGATAACTTGGTACGGATTGCAGAATGCATTTCGGAACCTTTCATTCCTTGCCATTACTTAACTAAATCTATTGCGTTTTGATGATGGCAATTTGCACGCAAACCCGCAAGGATAAATGGCTTTTTATATCGAGTTTCAGTTAAGTATCAATGTGAATCAACGCTTTTTTACCGGTAATACTGAGCACACTCTGCACCAGAAAAATACAAGTTACACTCATCGAAAACGACTTTGAATTCGCACTATTCCGGCACTCCGTTCCAACAAAACATGATGAGTAGTAGTCTTTTCAAATCCTGCATGGATCTTTTAATATCCCAGCAAGAAAGACATCTCCCTCATTAGAGATATATACATACGAACACACATCAAGTTTAATCCGATACTCGTAACACCCTATTTTGTAAAGAGTTATAAACATTTCCTTTACAAAGTGTAAAGATTTTTAAACAGATATCTTTACACAGGGGTTTACCTATCTTTACATTCGTTACAGGTCGTATAACTGGCAATGCCAGCAGATCACACAACTGTGTCAACGGTATTCAAAATTGATTTTCCAGTTTTGAAGAACATCAACTGTGAGTCGCGGTTTGAATAACCCATTAACTCTCTCATCTCGAAATGCTTGGCGGCATATTTTTTTGCATCGGAAAACTGTTATCCAGATGCCTGCAAAACTGCTGATCTAAATCGAAAAGCATTTTCTGCAGAATTTCCTTTGAATCGTTTTCTGTTTGAAAACGGTAGGAAACCTCTATTTTTTGGAGATAATCATGTCGTTATTAAAATCGTTCTGGAAAGATGAATCAGGTTCCATTCTTTGTGCTGAAATGGTTCTGTTAGGTACATTAGGTGTTGTTGGTGCAACTGTCGGAATCAAAACAATGACCACCTCAATCAATGCAGAGTTCCATGACCTGTCGTTTGCATTTCGAAGCCTTGATCAAAGTTATTCTTACAGTGGTTTCAAATCTGGCAACGCCTGCACTGCAGGATCCGCCTTTGTTCAGCAGGATGTCAGGATCTCACTGGCTGAACTACAAGCGTGTGAAGATGCATGCATTGTTGAGCAGGGACACCTTCAGGAAAAAATCACTGAAAAAAAGGCAGCCGTAAAAAAAGTAGCCGTGGAAAAGGCAGCTGAGAAAAAAATGCCAACTCCTGCACCCAAAAAGAAAATTGAAGTCGAAGCCAAGAAATAGATTTTCTTCAATTATTCTGAGAACTGGATAACAGCAATTCCCTGCCTTTGAAATCTGATTCTGTGCGAATGCGTTTGTATTCGTGCAAAATAGCAAGGAAATGTTATCTATTTTAAGCAGCCTTAAAACATGATCTAGTTGACTGAACTGCCAGAAGATGGTCGCGAAGAAATTCTTGCAGGCTGTAGTATGGGATCATCGGTTTCTATGATTCCCAGAAGTTCAACGCCATTGACTACAGGTTTGGGAACAAGCCCTGGAACTTGATTCGCAACAGAAAGATCTGCATTCTTTTTGCTGGAAGTTCGATTGGATTGACTGAGTTGCAAACTTGGACCAGAAGAATTTGGACCGTGTGCAGATCGAGAATGAAAACCCGGATTCTCTGAATCAGATTTATGGTGATTTGCAAGGTGGTCAATAACTTCAGAACTTTCCAGTTTCTGATTCCCGTCAAGTTTGATATATTGACCTTCGCCGTCAATTGGAATGACGATAATTTCTTCAACCGCGAGTCCTTCATCACCAGAAGG
>JAJRVU010000196.1 GCA_024277145.1 Planctomycetota bacterium | reverse complement strand
ATTCACACAGATGACCACAGATTAAAAAAAAGGGCTCACGCAGAGACGCAGAGACGCAGAGACGCAGAGACGCAGAGACGCAGAGACGCAGAGACGCAGAGACGCAGAGAAAAATTTAAAGAAGAATTATCACTAGGAAAATCACAAAGGCACTAAGAAATAAACATTAAAATGTAGGGTCTGCTATGCAGACCAGAATTATTATAACGCTATCTTTCTTGATGGTCTGCATAGCAGACCCTACAATAATTGGTTTTCATCTACAGATTATTTTTGTATTGACTGCCTTTTTAAAATATAATTCGTGCCCATCTGTGGTTCCCTTAAATGATCGCTTTTTGGTATTCAGAATCGCAGTTTGAAACTAAAACACACATATCAGAGTCCCCCCTGCCGCAATAATTCTGAAACCATTCTCAATTCCATTTAGACCTATTTCTATCTGCATTATTCCCGCCAATTTCATTTCCAATGTACTGGATTCCGGTCACCCGACCCCTTATCCTGAAACGATGTCATACAATTATTGTTCCTGCAGTTATTATTTTTTAACCGAATTGCATAAGTCCCCTTCCCCCTCAACAAATTCTTTCTTACTAAACAGTTTAAAGAGGTATTATGAGATCATTCACTCGCTCAAAGCAATTTCCAAAGTTGATCCTGATTTCAACCATGTTTTTTTTCGTTCTTCTTTTGATAGCCAGCCCAACTTCTGCAAGAGAAAAATGGACTGAAGAAGAAGCAAATTCATGGTATTCAAAACAGCCCTGGCTTGTTGGCTGCAATTTTTCTCCTAGTTCTGCCATCAATCAATTGGAAATGTGGCAGGAAGAGACTTTTGACCCGGAAACCATTGATCGAGAATTAGAGTGGGCAGAACAAATTGGCTTTAATACTGTCCGCGTTTTTCTTCATAACCTTCTTTGGACTCAAGATAAAGAAGGGTTTTTAAAGCGTTTTGATCAATTTCTGGCGATTGCAGACAAACATGGTATCGGGGTGATGGTTGTCCCGTTTGATGGTGTCTGGAACCCTCATCCAAAACTGGGAAAACAACATGAACCCAAACCTCATAAACATAATTCAGGATGGATACAGGCACCCGGAGCGACAATTCTGGATGATCCCAAAAAACAGGATGAACTCCGTCCTTATATTTTTGAACTCGTCCACAGATACCGTAATGATAATAGAATTCAGGTCTGGGATTTATTCAACGAGCCTGATAATCCAAACCACCATTCGTATGGCGCAGGCAGATTAAAAACGGAACTGCAAGTGGATCGAAAAATTGAGATGTCCATGCGATTAATCAAAAAATCAGTCAAATGGGCTTATGAAGCAAATCCTTCTCAGCCTATTACAATAGGTATCTGGCGAGATAATTGGTCTGACCACGACAAAATGTCCCCCTATAACAAGCTGGCAGTTGAAGTCTCAGATGTGGTCAGTTTTCACAATTACAGCAACCTGGAAGACGTTCGGCATCGGGTCAATCTTTTAAAACGATATAACCGCCCTATCCTTTGCACGGAATATATGGCTCGACCAGTCGGAAGTCAATTTGATCCTATCATGGGCTTCTTTAAAGAAAACAAAATTGGTGCTTATAACTGGGGATTCGTTGAAGGAAAAACACAAACAAACTACCCCTGGGATAGCTGGGATCGACAATACACCAAAGAGCCGCCGTTGTGGTTCCATGAAATATTCCGAACCAACGGTAAACCGTATGACGCTAAAGAAGTCCAATATATTAAAAGCCTGACTGAAAAATAATAATTCCTGCTAACAAGCATCGTTCTTATATAACGGGTGGTTTTGAACTCTGAATAAACAATACAGCGAGGTCATTATCACCTGAATAAAGTGAACCCTTTTGTTGCATCACTCTCAGTTATTCGTGGAGCCCCCCTTCTGAAAGAGCCTTTGTCTTGCTGAGTTCAGGTTCGATTGACAGATTAAAAAATGGAATTAATCAAGGATCTGAATTCATCTTTGAACACTGATTAAAGGTTTTTTGAGCAACGAGTTATCAACAATTTCAAATTTCCGGCAGTAATAGATAAAATTATTTAAGAATGCTGACGATGAGACTGGACATAGGAGTAAGGAAAAGTAGAATGATCGCTCCTACTAAAGTGAAATCAGGGGGCGTATAGCTCAGTCGGTTAGAGCGCAGCTCTGATAAAGCTGAGGTCCGTGGTTCGAATCCACGTACGCCCAATATATATTACTTCTTATTTTACTTTCTGATGGAACTGAGTATTCAAGGGGACGTAGCTCAATTGGGAGAGCGCCGCCCTTGCAAGGCGGAGGTTGCCGGTTCGAGCCCGGTCGTCTCCAATCCCTTTTGAATCATCCCATTTTTTGGGCAGACTTTTGAATTTCCGTAATCCAAAAGCAGCTCAAAAGTTGTGAAAAACAGAACCCTGAGATTTTCTTGAAAATATTTGATCTCGGACACTTGACGAAGCGATTCACAAGGGATACTATCACTCACCCGCAAATGATTTGGCTCGGTCAACTTAAACTGTTTGACGGCTGGAACTTGAAGCGGGTTTAATTTGCTGCAGAAGTAAATTAAACAAACGAAGTGTGGTTTGAAGAAGAATCAGGAAAACTGGTTCTCCTTCAACTCACAGGAGTTGCGTCAGCTTTTGCTGACAATTGATCTTTGACAATTTGGTATATAGCAAGTGGCATCAATATGACACAATTTTATTGGTAAGCACAGCAGTTGCTGTAATTATTTGTAAGTGTTTTTTAAACCTTATTTTTTTTAACTCTTATGTTTTATCGACAACAGTGAATTTACTTTTGTATTTCACATCGACTTGAATTTATTCATTTTTTGAATCTTTTCATTTTGAAGTTTAATACGAGGCAAAAATCATTGTGGTCAAGCTCATAAGGGCGTATGGGGGATGTCTTGGCGTCAGATGGCGATGAAGGGCGTGGAAGGCTGCGATAAGTCTGGGGAAGCTGTCAAACGAGCGTTGATCCCGGAATTCCTGAATTATTATACATTGAATACATAGGTGTATAAGGCTAACGCGGTGAACTGAAACATCTAAGTAACCGTAGGAAAAGAAAGAAAACTATCGACTTCCTGAGTAGCGGCGAGCGAAACGGAATCAGCCTAAACCATCTAGCTTCGGCTAGGCGGGGTTGTGGGGCTTGTCATTGTGAAGTTACAAAATCGTCTGTTAAAAGAATCCGAAGGAAAGCGGAACCATAGAGGGTGATAGTCCCGTATTTGAAAATAGTGCGAACTTCCGACGAGTACCCGAGTAGGGCCGGTCACGTGAAACCCGGTCTGAATCCAGGAGGCCCATCTCCTAAGGCTAAGTACAATCTGACGACCGATAGTGAATTAAGTAGCGCGAGCGAAAGATGAAAAGGACCCCTGTTAGGGGAGTCAAAAGAACCTGAAACCATACGCCTACAAGCTGTCGGAGCACCATGTTCCTAGAACGGTGTGACGGCGTGCCTTTTGCATAATGATCCGGCGAGTTACCGTCACT
>JAJRVU010000195.1 GCA_024277145.1 Planctomycetota bacterium | reverse complement strand
TTATGATCTTCACCATCATGACCAAATGCGCAACCACCCTGATGCACAATCGGGATGACACCATCTATATTAGGAAATTGTTTCTCAACCAGTTTTTGTAGCTGGTCCGTAATCATTCGCGATGCTGTTGCAGAGCAGTTCACCGTACTGACGACAGCAAGATAATTTCGAGTTCCTGCCTTCCCATTCTTCCTGCGATAACCTGCAAACGTTTTTCCTTTAATTGGTTCCGGTTCCGGCGGAATTTCTGTTCCGATTGAATAATTCTGGTCCAACTCTCCTATCGTCAGGTTGTGTTCATGAACCCATTCCCCTTTTTTAACGGCACGTATTGTAAAGCCGATGACCTGTCCGAATTTATAAACAGGTGACCCTTCAGGAATATCTTTACATGCAACTTTATGGCCTAATCCAATTTCCTGTAAGGTGGTGATTTCAATTTTTTCCGATTCAAACTGGATTGTCATTCCCGCTGGAACATCAGATCTTGCTATCGCAATATTATCTGTAGGATGAAGCATTAATAATGGTGTTAGAGAATCTGTTGACATAAGGGAATAGTCCAAATCTGATATGCTTAAGGATCGTGTTGTGTTTTAGTGTCCCGATCGAGAAATCTGAATATCGCTTATTAAATAGCGTTCATTTTTTTTACGGGATCGGGAATAATAAATGTAAAAAATAACTCAAAGAGTATTGTATTGCCTATTCTAAAGTAACATGCTTCAATGTTAAGCTGGTAATAAGAAAAATTGCATAAAGAAAAATAATTCGTAAACATTCCTGATTGATTTTGTCCGTGAGAAAAGGCTTCACAATGAATTTCAAAATATCCCGAATACCTTTAGTTCTGATTATACTCATTAGCGTGGGAACTAATACTGCTTACGTGATGGGAGAAGGTTGGAAAGCTGGTTTTGCAAAATCTGTGATTACGCCTGAAGAATTCATGTTCATGTCGGGATATGGAAGTCGAGACAAACCTGCTAACGGAAAAATATTGGATGTTTATGTTCGAGTCTCGGTTCTGGAAGATGAAGCCGGCACTGAAGGTGTTTTTATTGCGTTGGATTTGATTTCCGTACCTAAAAAAATGGCTGTTGCATTGACGACTGCCATCAATAAGAAATATGGAATTCCGCGTGCTTCCGTGATTTTAAACAGCTCCCACACGCATTCCGCTCCCGCTTTGGATGATCGACTGAGTTATATCTATAAGTATCCAGATCCTGATGCAGCCTGGAAACAAATCTATGAATACCAAGCATGGTTGAATAAAACTGTTCTGGAAACGGTTGACCGGGCTGTCAAAGATAAAAAATCAGCTTTGGTGGAATCCGGGCAGGGAACGTGCCGATTTGCTGTCAACCGTCGACCTCCCATCGGTGAAGGTCCTTACGATCATGATGTCCCTGTTTTGAAAATTTCATCAACTGATGGCCAGAAGGTGAGGGGTTTGATTTATGGATATGCCTGCCATTGCACCGTTCTCAGTTTATTCCAATGGTCGGGCGACTATGCTGGCTTTTCAAGTAAATATCTGGAAGAAATGTATCCCGGTTCCGTTGCTTTGTTTTTTGCAGGTTGTGGTGCTGACCAAAACCCACTCCCCCGAAGAACTGTAGAGTTGGCAAAAAAATATGGGCACATGCTGGCTGTCTCTGTGGATGATGTCGTTAATCAGAAAATGAAAAAAGTAGAGCCAACCCTTGCTACTCGATTTACTGAAATTGATCTTGCATTCGACAAGCTACCACCTGTGGAGCAGTTTGAAGCAGAAGCCAAAGGAAAAAATTTCCATAAACGAATGCGTGCGATCAATATATTGAAAGAAGTCAAAGTACTCGGCCATGTTCCGACTTCTCGACCGTACCCCGTTCAAGTTTGGAATCTGGGGAATGATATCAACTGGATTACGCTCGGTGGTGAAGTGGTTGTTGATTATGCAATTCGATTGAAAAAGGAACTCGGAAAAGAGAAAACTTGGGTCGCAGGGTATTCCAATGATGGGCTTGCTTACATTCCTTCTGAACGTGTGTTGAAAGAAGGAGGATATGAAGGAGCAGGTGCGATGGTTTATTATCAGCAGCCAACGAAATGGAAAGCGGGACTGGAAGACCAGATTGTCGATGCGGTTCACAAATTGGTGAACTCCATCACTGAGCAGAAGAAATAAATAAAGAGTTGCAGTCGGTCAGTGCTGTAGCCTGACATGATTAAGAATTTAACACGAAGGCAGTAAGGCACAAAGTGTTATTTGAACAGACAAAAGATGGCCCGACCAACTTGTTGGTTGGGTGCTGAAGGCATAAGAAGGACTACCTTCACCGTTCAGTAATAATCATTGGTCTGCACAGCAGGTCCTACGTGAACTCTGTATGAGACATTATGGAAAATTGCAATACGAAGAAGGCTATTGCCTCAGGGTAAACTATTACCGGAAAGAAGTTCTGTTTTCTGGCGACTTCCCAATTGTTGATGATTGAGATGTCGTAATCTGGACGACACGGTTTCTACCCTCATCTTTTGCCTGATAGACTGCTGAGTCTGCATTCGAAATCAGTTCTTTCACATTGGATGCCTGGGTTGGATAGATGGCAGTCCCTATGCTGATAGTCACATTGACTACTTCGCTTCCGATTTGGTAAGTTTTTTCTTCAATCTTTTGACGTATCGTGTTTGCAATTCGGAATGCACCCTGTGAAGAAACTCCCGGAAGAAGCAGTGCAAATTCTTCTCCGCCGTATCGAGCCATGATCGCCCGATCTGTGGAACGGATTTTTTTAATTTCTTCCCTGATGATTTCTGCTGTTCCCCTGAGGACATCATCCCCGAACTGATGACCGTAAGTGTCATTCACTTTCTTGAAATGATCAATATCACAAAACAGGAGTGCACATTCGTTGGATTTTTCCTTTGCATTGTTTAAGGCTTTGATGATTTCTTCATCAAATTCGCGACGGTTAGATAGCTGCGTCAATTGATCGACACGTGCTTCTTTAGCAACTGTTGCCTGGTTGATGATTCGCGATATCGTAGATGCAAGATGTTTTCCTGCCCATTCTGCTAGTTCAAATTCTTCGTCAGTGAAAAGGTGTTTATCTTTTCGGGTAATAACAATCTCACCAATACGTGTTGATTTATGAATCATCGGTATCGTTAAGGCAGATCGAATTAATGATCGGATTCCGCAATCACGAAGAGTTGGCGAATCAATGATCATTCCCTTATGGAATTGGCTGGCGAGGATTGCGAGTTCATCTTCATATTCTTCCCAGTTATTCTGAAAGCTTGCCTGTATCAGGTGTTTTGTTCTGACCAATGGCCGAACAGGGTGCTGGATTTCAGAAGTGCTGACATATGTCGATATTCGTTCTGCATTCAATCGGCTGAGTAAACAATCCAGGAATTGTTTTGTCATTTCCATTGAAGAAATGTCATGTTTATCCGTAATAGATAACAGTTCCAGAATTTCTTTTGTTTGTTTGAGTTCTTTCTGATTCTCGCTATTCATCATGGTACGTTTCAAAAGAATTGCGAGAAATGAAAGTATCTGGCTCGTGAAATTCAATTGATTTTCTATTGTGCCGATCGCTGGGTAGAGTGTCGTTGTGAAGAATACGCCTAGATGATTTGATTCTGTCGACACATCAAAAAGGTAAAGGGTTTGTGTTTTCTTCCTGTCTTTCGCAGAAAAAGATCGAAATATTTCGCTTGATCGAAGTTCTTTTTCTTTAAGAATCACGACATCTCTTTTTTTAGCATTTTTGATAAGAGATTTGTCCAGCCTGAATGACATTTTTGATTCATTACTTATTCCTCTGCTTTTGAAGAGAATTGTTTCATTCTCATCCAGAAAAACAAAACCGGATAATTCCGCTGCGGAGTTAGGAGAAAATCGTTTAAGAAGAATGCTCAGAGCTTTTGTATGGTCTTCGACCTGAAAGAATTCACTTAATAATTTATTTTCGTGAATATTGAACTGGTTCTCATCTCTTGAATATTTCAAATCCTGGAATGCTTCAGCCAGCTCTTCTTCCAGTTCTATTCGCTTAAGACATAGCTTTCTCGTCCAGATTACCTGCAGTAAAGCAAATAAAACGCAAATGCTGGTTAGTGCGAGGATATTTGTATTTATAAATACCTCTGATAAAAAAACTATCCAGTAACCTGAATAGGCTAACAAGCTTCCCAATTCAATATTCCTTAAAACCAAGTGTGGTATAGCAAGATGTGTAGAAAACCTAGCTCAGGAATGGTTATAATGAGGGGACTAACTGCAGGATTGAGACCAGATGTGCATTATGCCTGCAGTCGTCGGTGCAATCGTTATAATGGTTACAAATACAATTGCTTTTTAGATTATAGAAATAGAAGAGGTCGCAAATTGTTAATGAATTCAATATTCACGCATATCAAATATTTGTTTGCAGCAGGTTGCATTTGCTTGGTTGCATTGGTTTTTGTTCAAGCGGAAGAATCAAAAAAAGATAATTCGGAAAAGGCAAAGGGAAATCAACAGATTGAAAAAGGAGTTCTTCTGTTTGATGGGAAAACTTTGAAGAAATGGGAGATTGTCGATTTCGGAACAAAGCAGGACGTATCTGTAAAAAATGGACAATTGATAATCGGTGTCGGGAACGACATGAATGGAACAATTTATAAAGGTGAAATACCAAAATCAAACTACGAGATAACTTTTGATGCAATGAGAGTGGAAGGATCTGATTTTTTCTGTGGATTGACTTTTCCTGTCAAAAAAGATTTCTGTGCACTCATTCTTGGTGGATGGGGAGGTGGGCTTTGTGGGCTGTCTTGTCTGGATGGCATGGATGCATCTGAAAATGATAGTGCAGATCATTACGAATTTAAAAATAAGAAATGGTATCACATTAAACTGAGAGTTACTGATGATCAGATTGATGCCTGGTTGGATAAAAAACATTTGATTGATGTGGATTATTCAAATCGACTGATTTCATTAAGATTGGAATCAGAACTTTGTAAGCCTCTTGGTTTTGCAACCTGGCGAACAAAAGCAGCTTTAAAAAATATTCGGCTGAGAAAACTGACTCAAAAAGAAATTAAAGCTCTCAAGAAAATGAAAGATGAATAATGGTGTCGCGTGGTCTCGCAGATTTAGTGATTTGCGCATGGTTCTATCAAGGTACTACTTCTGAAGGATAAGTCGTTTAATTTATAAGCCCTTTTATCTTGATGGTTTCAGGGATTTTTGAATAGATTTTGTGACAAGAGATGAAATGAGATGTTTTTATTATTTGTTGCATTGTGATTTTTAAATACGGAAGTTTTGGAAATGATTATTGTTTTAAAACCGAATACAAGCGAAATAAAAATAGATTCCATTGTTCAACGTGTGGAGTCTATGGGGTTAAAGGCTCAGGTGATACTGGGAACGAAAAGAACCGTTATTGCAGCAATCGGAGAGAAAAAAGAGGGGACAGAAGAACTCTTTTCTTCGCTGAAAGATGTCGAGAAAGTTGTTCCAATTCTTGCTTCTTATAAAATTGCAAGCTATGAAACGAAATTGGAGTATTCACAAATCACCGCCCGAGATCTTAAAATTGGTGGAGGGCAAGTCGGAATTATTGCGGGTCCTTGTTCCGTTGAGAGTGAAGATCAAATAATGGAAGCTGCAAGATTCATTAAGAAAACAGGGGCAAAAGGATTGCGCGGAGGAGCATTCAAACCTCGAACCAGTCCGTATTCATTTCAAGGGTTAAAAGAAGAAGGTTTGAAATTACTTGCACAAGCCAGGGATGAAACAGGGCTTGCAGTCGTTACAGAAGTGATGACAACAGACCACGTTGATCTGGTTTGCAAGTATGCAGACGTTTTGCAGATTGGTGCCAGGAATATGCAGAATTACCATTTGCTTCAAGCTGTTGGCGAAACTGATACACCGGTGATCTTGAAAAGAGGATTATCCGCAACAATAGATGAATTCCTTCTTGCAGCGGAATATATTCTTGATCAGGGAAACCATAATGTAATTTTATGTGAAAGAGGAATTCGTTCTTTTGAAACACATACACGATTCACATTGCCACTGGCCACAGTTCCTTATTTAAAAGAACGAACCCACTTGCCGATCATTGTGGATCCGAGTCATGGAACTGGAATTGCATCACTCATTCCTTCAATGAGTCAGGCCTCCATCGCTGTGGGATGTGATGGCTTAATTATTGAAGTCCATCCAGACCCTTCAAAAGCAGTTAGTGATGCTGCTCAAACAATCTCTCTGGAGGTCTTCGAGGAAACTGTTCAACGTTGTTTACTTGTGGCAAACAGTTTGGGATACAATCTGGATGTTTAAAGCTGACTTGGTTCCTTTGGGGAAGCTTCTGTATTAAAACTATCAAGCGATCCGTTTTCGTAGATTCGTTTTATAAAATCTTCCAGCCGTGGTTCTTGCGTCCATTTTTTAGCGAGGTTACCTTTATCAATCTGTATTGAAAGGTAAGTCTCACCAATGGGGCGTGATTGATTATCAAAAAATCCACTTTTAGACAATTCCAGGATGAGCAAATCCAATTGTTCTTTCGGAAGTTCCCACTTCCAGATTTCTTCTTTGATTGAAGTAGAACTATTTCCTTTTGATGAGTGAGAGTTGTGAGATTTTGTCTTCGAAGAATCGTTATCTTTGGACCTTTTTAATCCTTGTTGAAACTCTTCGTTAAGTTCTTCGTGCAAAGAATTAAAAGATGCCTGTGTCATCGATAACGTGGCAAGGGCAATTCCTTTTTTACCTTCAGGGTGGGGGTATTGAATCAATAAATTTGATTTTGTCCACTGGGTCGGATCTTTTTCATTCTTGCCATCGGTTTTGTAGTCAACTAATTCAACTTGATCAGCTTCAGGTGGTTTAAATGCATCCCTTGATGAATGTGTTTGATATTGTATATCAACCTTGTCGTATTTGGGGGAACCGTTTTGTGTTATCTTAACTTGATAAGGAATAGCGCAGCCACAAATCATGATTGATAAAAAAGCAGGATGGACAAAGCTACGTATCCATGAGAATATTTGTTTTGTGGATAGCACGATCAATATCACTCTATTATTTAAAAAAATAATCAGATCAAGCAGTTCTTAAATGCTCAATCCAAACCCCCCGTAAAGCGAATGAATCAACTGATAATCTAATTCAACAAAGCTTGTTTGATCAGCCTTGTCTGTTTTCAATTGATAAAGAAGACCTGAAAAGTCCCCTTTTTACCTAACTGGAATTATCGGCATAATGCGATTTGTTCATGATATGTATTCATGAAATCGCCCTTTGTAGATGTTGTTATGTATACTGGTTGTCACAGGGTAGTCTTGTTTCATTGGCAATTAAGAGTGATTCTTCTGACTTCTGAATTATTATTCTGTCTTATTCGTCGATTCAGAATTAATTTAACACTTAATAATAAGTATTTAATTGTATCTGGCTTGTTTGTTTGGATATGATAGGATTACGTAAAGCTCTCATGGTTCCTATTATTCCATAGAGGATTAATAGGGCCATTTACGTTTGATTTGATCAAATAAAATATTTTGGAAATACCATTTTTGATTCCTTAAGAGAGGAAGAATTATCAAATAGCCAGGAATTCTGGTTTTCTGATTGATCGTTAAGAGTCTCTTTTAATAAAATACATATATTGGTTGAGCATCATTTAGTTTTTCTGAGTGAGAGCTTTTTAAAAATTGTTTGAGATCATTGGTCTCATTCCTGAAGTGAGTATGTTTGCTTTTTACGAAAGATTGAGAGGACGAGTTTATGTTGTCCATTTTGAATAGATCACATCGATCCCACGTTGGATTTGTTTTTACGTTTGTGTTATTCACATGTTTGACAGTTACTGCTGGTCAGGGCAAAAGAAAAGACCGAATTCTTAAAGAGCTTTCGTATGATGAAAATGCAAAAGTAGTGAATGTCTTTGACGGTATGAAAGATGGCACTCTTGAAGTTAAAGTCGTTTCGAAGGATTCTTTAAGCGCGAATATTTATATCGAGAATAAATCTGATGCTCCTTTGACGGTTGAAATTCCTAAAGCTGTTGCCACTAAGCATACTTTAAAACAGTTTGGTGCTGGTGTTGGTGGCAATAATGCTGGTGGTGGTGGTAATCAAAACCAAAGCACTGGCGGAAATGTTGGTGGTGGTGGTGGTGGAGGTTTTGGTGGTGCTGGTGGTGGTGGAGGCTTTTCCATTCCTGCTGGTAAAATTGCTAAAGTTCCCTATCAATCTGTCTGTCTGAATCACGGTAAAAAAGAACCAAGTTCAAAAAAGAGATATGAACTCGTTAAAATTGAAACCGTTACGAATAATCCTGCAGTGATTGTGTTAGTGGGTGAACTCAACAATCCGAAAGTTAACCGCATGGCTGCACAGGCAGCAATCTGGCGAATGGCTAGCAGAATGAGTTGGGCACAGCTTTCTGCGAAAATGAAGAATCGAAGAAACTCTTACTTCACTCCTGCACAGATCAGCCAGGGGAAAAAACTTGCTTCGATGGCAACTTTTGCAGCAATTGATAAAGAAGAGGCAGATAAAAAAACTGAAAACGTAAAAGAGATTCCTCGTAGAAAATCAGTTCGTCAATTAAACTTGGAAGCGTTAAATAAATAAACCTGGAATCGCTATCAATACTTAACTGTCTCAGGATCCTTTATCTGAGCCACATCTGTTTGCAATGTTAAACCGATTGGCGATGGGAACAGGGTTTTGAGACTTTTTTCTATTATAAATAGACAATGTTGTCTAAAATATTTCTTAATCCGGGAAAAACCTTAAAAAACAGTAGACAGGTTCGTTCATAGTAGGTTAATGTTGAGGGAGATTAGTCATCAATTAGGTTTGAAGATTAATCCTGAGTCGTTTCAACAATCCCAGGGATTAACCTGCGGCTGGCTAACAGCGACTTCTTAAAAAAAAGCTTTAATACAAGCTTGAAACTAAGAGTGTGTAGATTGCCAGAACTTCGGTATGTTTGTTGCCAGACTAAATAGCATTAATATTTGATTTCAATCTGTTGTAAAACAGGTCCTGCCCAAATCATTCCGTAGTTTCTGCCTTTCACAAGTTTTCTCTAAATTGTTTCAAGCCATTTATTGTGATTTTGTGTTTGTTCATATTCACTTTTTTTGCATGTGATAATTCGAAGGGTTTCGGGCTACTATGAAGTCAGGCTTGATCAATATTCTGTTAATCTGCTTTTTCATGTTTTCTATTACGTGTGAACTTCATCCAGACGAGAAAGTCAAAATATCTCTCAAGCAGCTTCCTGCTGCAGCAGCAAAAAAGATTGATTTTAAAAAAGATATCCAACCCCTTTTCAAGCAGTTTTGTTATGACTGTCATTCTGGTGAAGAACAGGAAGCAGGATTGAAGCTTGATTCTAAAAAATTGGCAATGAGTGGAAGTGATAACGGAATTATCATCTCACCTGGAAATTCATTGAAAAGTCCGCTGTTATTCCACCTGAAAGGAGTTGAATCTTTTTCAGTGATGCCCCCGGAAGATGAAGACCAACTTACTGATAAACAGATTGGTCTTGTTCGCGCCTGGATAGAACAGGGAGCAGTCTGGCCAGATGATGCTGATGTTAAAACTAAAGTGACATCTGATCATTGGTCTTTTCAACCTATCAAAAAAATCACCCCTCCAAAAATAAAAAACAATTCCAGAATTAATAATCCAATAGATCTTTTTATACAGATGAAATTGGAAGAAAAAAATATTAAACCGTCCCCTGAAGCAGACCGGACAGTCTTATTGAGAAGGCTAACACTTGATCTCACAGGCTTGCTGCCGACGGTGAAAGAATTGAATGATTTTCTAAATGATCAGTCAGAAAATGCATACGCTAAAGTCGTTGATCGATTATTAAACTCTCCTCATTTTGGAGAACGATGGGGAAAACATTGGCTGGATAAAGCACGTTATGCAGACAGTGACGGATATGAAAAAGACAGGCCACGAATAAATGCCTGGAGATACCGTGATTGGGTCATTAAAGCCATTAATGAAGATATCCCGTTTACTCAATTTACGATCGAACAAATCGCAGGAGACCTTCTGGATAATGCGGATGAAGAACAAATACTGGCAACAGCATTTCATCGCCAAACCTTGACCAATACTGAAGGTGGAGTTGACCAGGAAGAGTTTCGCGTGGAAGCTATTTTTGATCGTGTTGAAACGATTGGGTCTGTCTGGCTTGGGCTGACAGTCACTTGTGCAAGATGTCATACGCATAAATATGATCCCATTATGCAAAGAGAATATTATGAATTATTCGCTTATCTCGATAATGGAGATGAAGTGAATTCCAAAGTGACTATATCTAAAGAGGCTCTTGATAAATATCATAGCGAAAAACCGGTTTACGATAGAAAACTGAAATCAATGAAGAGCGAGCTTCAGGTTGTTCGTGAAACACAGCTTTTTAACTATTCTCTCTGGGAAGAAAAAATCCAGAAAAAACTTACAGAAGTTTCAAAGAAACCACTGAATTTCTTCACCATCACTGGTGAATCTGTGACTGCTACAAATGATGCAAAACTGAAAAAAATGGAAGACGGTTCATGGTTAATTGAAGGAGATAAACCGGATAAATCTGTTTATACCATACAAGGTTCAGTCGAAGGGGAAACAATAACAGGAATTAAAATTGAATTGATTCCTGATGAATCATTGCCAGCTAAAGGACCGGGAACTGCAGGGAATGGAAATTTAGTTCTTTCAAAACTCGAAATCTTTGCAGGTGATTCCCCAAAATTCGATAAGAAGAATCAGGTTAAAATTAAATCAGTTTCAAGCGATTTTTCACAGAAAGATTATCCTGCAAAAAACATTCTTGATAACAAGGATAAAACTGGTTGGGCTATTATGCCACAGGTTGGGAAGCCGCATGAATTGACTATTGTGTTTGGAGCCCCGATTGATTCTAAAAAGAAAAAGCAGTTCCAAATAAAACTCCATCAACTGTATGGTGGTCATCACCTGATCGGAAGATTCCGCGTTCAATTAATGTCGGGAGAACATCCTGATTCGGTTGCCCCAAAAAATATCAGAAATCTTCTTGCTATTGCTGAAGGTAAAAGAACGAAAAAACAAAACTCTGAATTGCTGGAACATTATTACTTGTTTAATTCTGATGTTCAAAAACAGATAAAGCAAATTGAAAAACTAAAGAAAATTGTTCCTAAAGAACCAACAATGGTTGTTCGGGTCATTAATGAACGTGTTAAGGATCGAAGAAAAACAAAAGTCTTTAAACGTGGAAGTTTTCTCACACCGCTTGGAGATGTTGAGCCGAGTACATTTGATATTATGCCCGCACCTGAAAACCCTGTTTCTGATTTAAAAAAGAAAAGACTGGAATTAGCTCGTTGGTTAGTCAGCGATAAAAACCCATTGACTCCCCGGGTGACCATGAATTATCTCTGGGTTCATCTGTTCGGGCAAGGAATTGTTACCACCGTTAATGATTTTGGAATTCAAGGCGAGTCACCCAGTCATCCTGAATTGCTGGATTGGCTTGCTAATGAATTTATAAAATCCGGATGGAGCAGAAAAAAAATGATTCGCATTATCGTTAGTTCTGCAGCTTATCAGCAATCTTCAAGTCATCGTCCTGAATTACTTTCGATTGATCCGGTGAACAAACTTCTCTACCGACAGAATCGGTTTCGAGTTGAAGGAGAAATTATCAGGGATATCTCCCTGGCTGCAAGCGGCCTGTTATCTCGGAAAAAAGGAGGCCCTGCAGTGTTTCCTCCAATGCCCGGAGATGTCGCCAACCTGAGTTATGCAAATAACTTTAAGTGGAAGAATAGTACGGGAGAAGATCGGTACCGCCGCGGTATTTATACATTTATCAAACGGACCGCGCTTCATCCGAACCTTTCTGCTTTTGATTGCCCGGATGCCAATGTAACCTGTGTTCAAAGGCGGGCTTCTAATACACCTATACAAGCTTTAACAAGCCTCAATAACGAAGTTTATGTTGAGGTCGCAAAGGCATTGGCTAAAAAATTATTGACAAGTTCAAAGAAGACGGATGATGCAAAGATTGAACAGGCATTCATTTCCTGCCTCTCTCGAAAACCGAATTCAGGAGAGAAAACACAACTGTTAAACCTGTTGAACGTTAGTCGTAAATGGTATAGGAAAAATCCTGAAAGTGCTAAAAAAATTCTGGGGGATTATCTTATCGAAGGAGTCAACGCCGACGAGTTGGCTTCATGGGTGATTTTTTCACGAACGGTTCTTAATCTTGATGAATTTATGACACGTGGATAACAAAGATAGATTTGTATTTATTACTTATCAATCAATGTAATTTGATTGATGAATTTGATTATTTCAATTTGGAAACAAGCAAATGGACATTAATAATATTCTCGGCCAGCAGGAACTGGAAAAATCATTGCACCGTTCTCGCCGGGATTTTTTAACAACAACTGCAAGTGGTATTGGGACAGCTGCACTGGCATCCATGCTTGCTGAGGATGGTCTTGTCAATACCGCATCTGCAGGAGATGTTGTTTCTCCTATGGCGCCTAAAAAACCACATTTTCCAGCCAAGGCAAAGTCTTGTATTTTCTTGTTTATGGCTGGCGCTCCATCACAATTGGATTTATTCGCGTCTAAGCCGAAATTGAATGAATTAAATGGAAAACCTTTACCTGAATCGATGATAAAAGATGTCCGATTTGCATTTATCAAAAAAGAAACTGCAACTTTATTAGGAACGGATCGCAAATTTAAAAAGTATGGTCAGTGCGGAATGGAATTTTCAGATTATCTTCCCAAGCTGGGAACATGTGCAGATGATTTATTAATGATCCGTTCGCTCCATACAGATCAATTTAATCACCATCCTGCTCAATTAACTATGCAATGTGGTCGTCCCATGTTTGGATTACCTACGATGGGTTCATGGCTGACTTATGGATTAGGAAGTGAATCAAAAAATCTTCCCGGTTATGTTGTTTTAACAAGTGGTCGAGGTTCCAGTGGAGGCGTGACTCTCTGGCAAAGTGGCTTTTTGCCATCTTCTTATGCAGGAGTTCGATTTAGAAGTCAGGGAGATCCTGTTTTAAATCTTTCCAATCCTTCTGGTGTTCCTGTTGAGCTACAACGGAAGAGTCTGGATACTTTGAGAGACCTCAATCAGTCTCATTTCAGTGAAGTTCATGATCCGGAAATTCAAAGTCGGATAGCAAGTTATGAACTGGCATTCAAAATGCAGTCTTCTGCACCAGAGTTAATGGATCTTTCGGGAGAAACAAAGGCAACGATGGATATGTACGGTCTTGATCGGAAAGAAGAAGAAAAAGCATCTTTTCGTGGGAAGCAGGGAACAACTCGGCATGACTTTGCAAGAAATTGTTTGTTAGCCAGACGATTGGTAGAACGCGGAGTCCGTTTTATCAATATTGTTTACGCATCATGGGATCACCACAGTAATCTGAACAATGAATTAAAATACAATGCAGGCGCTGTTGATCAACCGATGGCTGCATTGATTAAAGATCTCAAACAACGAGGGATGCTTGATGAGACAATGGTTGTCTGGGGGGGAGAATTTGGCCGTACACCTCTTGGAGAAAATCGTGGAGGAGGTCGTACTCAAAATACCGGCAGAGATCATCATCCGTATTCATTCACTTCGTTAATAGCAGGGGGGGGAGTGAAAAGTGGACAAATTTATGGAGAAACTGATGAAATTGGCTGGGGAATCACCAAAGATAAAGTTCACGTCAATGATTATCACGCCACTCTTCTACACTTGTTTGGAATCAAGCATAAGAAACTGACCTATCGCTATCAGGGCTTGGATCATCGGCTAACTGCAGTTGCGGGTAACGTGATTCCTGAATGGATTTCCTAGAGACCGGCCATGAAAAAAACTGATCGATCTTCTTTTGATCAATCAGTTTTCAAATATGTTTTATGGTAATACGCCTTTAGAAGCGGACTTCTCCACCTACAGTAAGACCATAGGTCAGCAAGGTTTTTGTTGTGCTATCTACTCTTGCTGCAACGACGCTATCAATTTCCTGATACACAATATTTTCATCTGCTCTGGATACTTTATGTGCTTGCATTCCTGTCCAACCTACATGGAGTGATACGTTTTCATGAACATGAAATCTGGCAAATAAGTTCAACTCACCAATAGCTGCAAAGTGAGTGCCTTCATCATAAAAAGCATTGACGGTATTGAAGTCAGTTGAAGTGACGGTGTTCTTAAAACTGTTTGCACCTAGAGTTACCTTGGGTTCTACGCCTAATGTAAACCATCGATGAACAAATCGTACTCGAAGGCCTGCAGTACCACCATAAAGGTTATTCAATGCTTCACTTGAACTTGCTGCTCTAGCCGATGGAAGTCCTAGAGATTGCAGATCATCATATTGGCCAAACTGTTTGAATTCTTCGTTAATGCTTAAATATCGGAAACCGAAAAGAGGATCGATTTTTATTCCTTCCCCAGGTTGGGAAGTGTCCAGCACAAGGTTTGCTTCAGCTCCCCATATATTTGTTGCAATCGACATCTCAAATTTTGTGTCATAAAACACTAATCCATCTGGTGGAGTATTCAAGACTCCATCAGTTGTATAACTTGTTGCTAAAAGAGCTGGGTTTCTATTAAAAAAAGGAAAATCAGGGTTTGGTACATCCAATGATGGAACAAGAGTTTTGTCATCACTTGCCTGATTGAGAATAAATCCTGAAACTTCGACTTCACCGAAAGTCAGTGGAACACCGTAGGTCATGCGAATTCCATTATTGTCATTCAAGTTCATGCCATGCATTTTGGGAACTTCAATACCAATATCAACGACCAGGCCAAATTCATTTAATCCCAGAAGATTGAATCCTTCTCGAGGATCATCAATACCTTCCAGCGGTGCCCCCAGCATTTTATTTGTACTGGGTGAAGAAATTTTCCAGAGCAGATATTCGGTTCTGACCCAGCTGTTTTTAGTGATATTTCCTAAGAATTTATCAAGTGGTCCTGGCTCATATTCATCATCTGCATGAAGGGATCGCTCTTCAATGTAATCAAATGCAGGCGAATTATAACCTGCAGGTTGGACTGCAGTATAATCCATCATTCTCGATTGCACATTTTGATTGTATTGTGCAGAACTTATTGCAGGATAGAATAATACAGCTACTAATGTTAATATTTTTAGTCGACCAATCATACTTGTTTTCCAGGTAGCTTTTGATATTCAAATAGGAACGAATTACAACGCTCTTGTGAGGCATTGGTGGAAGTGTTTGATAGCTTGAAGCTTTCAACAGTCTTCCGAGATACCTCGTTTTGTTTTCATATTTGGATTGGATGTTTTCATATTTGGATTGGATATAGTCCGTCTCCGGATATTTTCAGGTATCTCTATTCCAATAATATGGATAGCACCAGTTGTTACAGAAGTATCGGTTAGGTAACTTGCTCCACTTCGGGAAAAATAGAACAGGATTGGTAATTACTGACGATTCTCCTGATTTTGTGTCCTGATGACGCAATATGATAACGGAATAGGGGGAATGGGATGTCAGGGATGATTATAAGGTGAGTTGGTTCAACCATTAAGTTGATATGCAGGCGATTAATATTGGAATAATTTTATCGTAATTGCTAGAAATATATGAACGTGTGTGTATGTGTTATAGTCTGTAACTGAGATATTCTTTTTTTATGCGAACAGGCTTTGAAGTAGAGCCCTCTACTGAATTATAGATTATTATGGGACTTCTCAACTCAAGGAAACATGATGGTTCAGGGTTTACGATGAAAGCAATTCCTTATTTAAACGATTTAGTTCGTTTCAAGTCACCCAGTCAGGAATCCAATATTCAAGTCAGTGATTATGTTCAAAATTTATTGAATCAACTTGATTTTCAAACAGAACGTATTGAATATCAAGATAAAAATGATGTTACGAAAGTAAACATTATTGGCAAAAAAGGAACAGGGCGCGGTGGGCTTGCTTATTTTGGTCACACAGATGTAGTTCCTGCTTTAAATTGGTTTACTAGCGATTTTGGACCCTATGATCCAACTCAAATTGATGACCGTATTTATGGACGGGGGAGTTGTGATATGAAGGGATCTGTTGCTTGCATGATTGCAGCTGTAGAGAAGTTTCAAACTGAAGAACTCAAGGCACCTCTCTATATTACATGTACGGCTGATGAGGAAGTTGGCTTCATTGGAGCTTCTGAAGTCGCTGAAAAATCAGAGCTTTATAAAGAAATGGTTGAAAATGAAGCTTTTGGTCTCATTGGTGAGCCCACTATGTTGCAAATTGTTCACGCACATAAAGGGATATTTGGATTTAATGCTGTTTCCAAAGGGAAGGCTGCCCATTCCAGTTCGGGAGAAGGTCTCAATGCCAATCTGGCCATGATTCCATTTTTAGTCGATATGAAACAGATTCATGATGAAACATTAAGCGATGAAAAATGGTTGAATCATGATTTTGATCCACCCCATATCAATTGGAATATCGGAATCAATGATTTTAATCAGGCACGGAATATTACTTCACCTCAGTCTGTCTGCACCGTTTATTTCAGGCCAATGCCCGGTCAGATTCCAGAAATTCTCTATGAGCGAGTTGTGAATTCAGCAGAAAAACACGGGCTTTCGGTGACACTGGAAGTAAAAGGGGGACCTTTTTTTACCGATCCTGAATCCGAATACGTTCAGGCAATGATTGAATTGGCAGGGTGTGAAAAATCGATTACGGTCGCTTACGGAACAGATGGTTCCATTTTTACCAAGTTGAAGAACAAGGTTGTTTGTGGTCCGGGAAGCATACTTCAGGCTCATAAGAATGATGAATGGATATCACTCGATCAACTTCAAAAGGGGACCGACTTTTATTCAAAGCTGATTCGTTATTTTTGCCAGTAAATAAATAAAAAAGCAGGAACCTCTTTTGAGATCCCTGCTTTGAATTGTCATTCATAAATGCTGGTTATTGTGATCTCTCGATCAAACCAGTTTTTACCAACTTAGTATTTAAGTGTTGGCATGATGTAGAACATTTGGGCGTCGTCGCGTCGGAGAGGACCATTGACGATGCCATCGCCGTACCAATGCCAGAAGTATCCAGCCTGAACACTCATATTCTTGTTATGAACATAAGTTGCAAGCAAATCAAGTTCCTGTCCATAATTACTGCCAGTTCCTGAAGGAAGGGCAGCCCCTGCAATATTGTAAACAGAATCATTACCATTCGCTGCACTAAACCAATGCATTGCTGCAAGGAGTGTCAGTTTTTTGGTCGGCTTAATGCTCGCCTGAAGACTGTAATCAATCAGGTTCTGGCCGGAGAAGTTGTCAATCAACCCCCAGTAAGCGTGACCTAATGGGAACAGGGAACTGAAGGTGGTAACATCACCACTAGTGTTATCGCTGTCACCAGAACCCCAGTAGAAGAGCCCTTTAACAGTTGGTGTCCAGGTTGCTTTCTTCCATGTGTGACCCAGGATAGCAGTGAAGAAACCGGCATTCACATCCTGTTCTCTGCCTAGTCGGTCATTGTCCTTACCAAACTGGTAGGCTCCTTCCAAATCCCAGAACCAGAGACGTTCCACTTCACCATAACAGTTTTTAACAGGACTTTTTCCATCCCATCGCATACCAATGGTATGACGTTTTCCATCCATGAAATTATTACGAGCTTCCTGCTCTTCCAGGTATAACCAGTAGAAATCAAATGTGTTGTTTTTAATTGAGTGATTAGATAGATAAACACCACTGAATGATTTGCTTTGATCTGCATGGTCTGCACTGGTAGGATTAAAGCTATTTCCGGAAACCGTGACAGTTTGAGTTGCAAATGCTTCAATGTCCCATTGTTCACCTGGACTGAAGAGTTTAAAACCTTCAAAGGTTCGATAAGTGTTTGACCATGCCAAAGGTGAAACCAGGCGTTGAGAGCCATAATTCAAAAACTGACGACCTGATCGCAAGTAGATTGATCGGTTATCAAGTTCAAGTAATTTTATATCTGCATATGCTTGCAGGATGTCTGTCCGGTTTTCATCAATTGCAAGTGGGAATAATTCCTGATTGAATGTGGAGGCATCAATCATTTCGACATGAGCAGCAAAAGAATCACCTTTTCTCACTTCAATCCAGTTTTGCCATCGCCATTGGTCATAAGATGATTGACCAGGTCCACCAGGACGAAGACGATTATCTTCGTTGATGTGACGAAATCTCAAGGCACCACCGAATCCAATTGACCAGGGATCACATTGATCACCGAATTCGATATTTTTCATATCATCCGTGAAAGAAAAAATATCATCAACGAGAGTGGATACTTCACCTCCGCAAGCAGAACATCCTGTTGATCCACAGGTTCCATTTCCTGTCGAACAACTATTAGTACATCCAGAGGTACAAGTAGTAACACCTGGACCAGCCGTTTCATATGAAACCTGTTGGTTTTGAGTGAATTCTTCCTTGAATTCTGTATTTGTAGAATCATTATAATTTTGATTCGGATAATGAAGATCAGAAACTGAATCTTCTGCGATTCCATAAGAATTAAAGGCTAATGAAACACCTACAATTCCACTTAGTAATATGTTTTTCTTTGACATGGCGCTCTTCTTTGAAAATATTTCAAATTGAAAACAGTAAAAACGATTTTGAAGTAAGTCTTAATTAATCTGTTTTGATTTCCCTTAGTTTTTGCATCGTAATAAAACTGGATAAGTCAAGCTTCTTTTCTGGAATACATGTTGAGTTGTATTTAAGAATTAGATTTAAACTAGAAAAGTTTTGCTAACCCGAATATTTTAACAGGGGTTTCCCTTAAAAAGACTGTTTACTTAGTGCGAAAGAGCACCGTGAAAAATAATTAGCTCGTGAATTAGAAAATGTTAATTTGAAGAATTAATATCTATAGCTCATCAGGACTGAAATTATTCATTAAGGTCGTCACGCAGATGAAATTGCAACGCCTGTTAATCTATAGGGATATTCTGACAGGAAATCTGGTTTGTTCGTTGTAACTGGAACAATTTACTAACTGTGATAGGAAGAGAAGGCCGATTGATACGATTGTAAGGAATTCAATCGAAATGGAATTTGATTTAATTCTGAGAGAAATCGAATGGCTTAAGATC
Organism: Planctomycetota bacterium; assembly: GCA_024277145.1. Classification (GTDB taxonomy): domain Bacteria; phylum Planctomycetota; class Planctomycetia; order Planctomycetales; family Planctomycetaceae; genus JAJRVU01. The sequence continues at coordinate 16,172 of JAJRVU010000195.1, read as the reverse complement.
ATATCATTTCTAAAATCAATTGCATGAAGACTCTGTCCCGGTAGCAGATTTATTAATCGTGCAAGTCAATATAAATCCGACCTAAAAGGACTTGGGATGGGTACTGTTATTCAAAATCGTTTAGTTACTAATATCAATATATTAAAAACTGTTGCAGGATTGACACTCTTTATGATGTTATCTCCCGCTCCAACTTTTGCGCAGAAATTTGTCATTCCGGGAACAGGGACCAAAGTTTCCAATGTGGGTGATGATTTTGAAGATCCCAACTGGAAGTTCATCCATAATTTGCCAAAAGCTTCTGCTAATATTGACAAGAATAGTCGACATCCATCAGGCAGATCAAATAATGCCAGGCTTCTCGAGGGTCTTTATCGTGGACAACCTGATGTGGTTGAAAGAGTAGCAACACCGGTTGGTGGGATCAAAGGGAGTCAGGGATCACTCAGAATGCGTTCCCTGAATACGGGTGTTCCCGGTATCAGGACTCGTGATCAGCAGCAGGATGACCTGATTATCAATGGTGGTCATGGAAACTATCCTGTTTCATTGTCCCCGAATTTTGTTTGCAGAGTTTATGTTCCACCATTTGAAAAATGGGATCAGAAGACCGGTTCTTCTTTTGGTTTTCGAGCAGATTTAATGACTCACGCATACAAAAAGAAGAAAAAGAGACGAAGCTTTTTTCGAATGAGGCCTAAAAAAGAACTCGAACCTTACTGGCCCGGCATGTTTATTCAATTCAATCGAAATGGAACCACTGGCAAAGAAGACAAACATTCTGCAGTGATTATTATTCGTGGAAATAATAATGGCCAGGATATGAATGGACCAATTATTACTGAACCGGGCTGGTGGACGATGGGAATGTCTGTGACACCTGATGGACAGGTGCATTATTTTGCAAAGCCGGGTGTGGAAAACCTGACTTCAGCAGATCATCTTGCTTCATCTTTCCCCTATGGCTACCGGGCAGAATGGTTGAATACATTCTTTTTCAATATTGTCAGTCGAAATGACGGTCGAAACTGGTCAACGGAATGGATTGTTGATGATCCTACTTTATATTTGCATCGTCGATAATACAGGGGGCAGGAAAGTTTTCTTTCTTCCTTGAAAATCAGGAAATATCTGATATCTCAACTTGGTGGTTTTTCAAAAAATCATCAAGTTGTTTTTTATTGAAGACACCCGTTGTTGCACCCATGCTCTGAACACAACTTGCACCAAGAGCACTTCCGATTGACAAGCAAGTATAGGGATCCTGATTATTCAGCACGCCAAAAATATAACCGGCATCAAAAGCATCTCCGCTTCCTGTTCCATCAATATAATTCACTGCAAAAGTTGAAGCTTTAAGCTTTTGGTTGTCATTAATTAATATGGTCCCTTTGTCTCCGCATGTAATGACAACCGTGCCTGCTCCAGCATCTTTGAATTTTTTCGCCTGATCGACGGGGTCTTTCAACTTTGTTATCAACAAGCCTTCATCATCATTAGGTAGGAAATAATCAGTGAATGGGAGCAAGGGTTCCAGCCAGCCCCAATAATCATCATTCGAGGGAATAACGACATCCAGAAACGTTTTTACATTCTGGTTTTTGGCTTCCTTGAAAATCCTTAAAACATTTTCTACGGAAAGAGAATCAACCAGACAGTACCCGCCGACATAAATTGATTTCGTAGTTGCAATTAAATTCTTAGTGATTTCATTCCCTGTTAATTCTGCATTGGCTCCGACAGAGTGAATGAATCTTCGATCTTCATTTTTACAATTAATTACGAATGAACTGCTTGTATTTGCCTGTTGTGAAATGACGAGATTTGAGCAGTTGACTCCCGCATTCACTAATTCATTTTTTACAAATTCTCCGGAAAAATCATTTCCAATTCTCCCAACCAGATCAATATTCTTCTCCAGTTTGGCAAGATCAACTGCAACATTGGAAGCACAGCCTCCGAGTGTCAGGTCCATTCTATCAGTTAAAACCAATTCGCCCGGTCGAGGATTATGATCTATGGGGCTACAAACAAAATCTGCAACGATTACTCCAGTGCAAATGCAATCAAATTGTGCAGCCATTGTTAATCTTTTTAAACAGGGGGAAAAGAAAATAGGATGAAAAAGTAAATCGTAAACTATTGATAATCTTTAGTTCTCTGAATCCGGGGTGTGTGAACTTGCCTCTTTTTTATGAAAAGATTTTAATAAATATCTCATAGAAGGATAAGTGATTAATGAAGCAAGAGTAGCCAGTACCATTGCTCCCCAGAAAAGTGGCCAGCCAACATCGATAAATAGCCCCAGAACAGTATTCCACCACTCACTGAAACTGTTGTATTCAAGAATTTTTGAAAATTCTTCTTTGGTCATATTCCCTTCAACAAAATATGTTCCAACTTTATAGTCAAACCAATAAATTGGAAGCATTGTAAGAGGGTTGGAGATATAAACAGAAACAAGGGCAGCAATACGGTTGAAGTGAAAGAAGGGTTTGCTGATGAATGCAAAAATAATGATAATCAGCATTTGAACGCCAACAGTTGGGGTCATCCCGATAAATATGCCAACAGTTGTTCCAATTGCAACGGAGTGTTCAGAATCATTAAGCAGTAAGATCTGTCTTAAAAGTTCTCTAGGGTTTTTCCACCAGGATTTTTTACTGTTTTCTTCCATGTCGCCTGTGATCTGCCCAGAATATAAACGATTCAAAAATTAAGATGTGAGTAGTTTATTCAATATTCGTATATAACTCAATTTGTTAAGCATGCACTTTTGAATAATTTTGAAGCATTTCGTGATGATTTTGGTCTTATGCAACTGTTTTAATAACAATTGAAGCAGAATACCCATTAGTTGAGGTGAAATGATAAAATATGAGCGGGAAGGAGTCACTGTGGGAAGGAGTCACTGCGGGAAGGAGTCACTGCGGGAAGGAGTCACTGCGGGAAGGAGTCACTGCGGGAAGGAGTCACTGCGGAACCCGTGGAGAGGTGTTCGTCTGGAAACGCCAATCCTGACGTTTATCAATATTAACCAGAAAAATAGAATTGGTCCTAAGCCCCTTTTACGTTAGCACATTTTAGAGTCACAAAGGACTTTAAATGCTTGTCAAAGAGTTCTAGTGCCTTGTCAAGGCTGAGAATTGGGGTGCGTAAGAACTCTAACGCACTCCGTTGTCGTGCTTTATGCACTTTACCAACCCCAATCTTTAAATTTGACGAAACACTAGGACCATTCCCGAACAATGCGAGACTCCAAACGGAGGAATCAAGCATTTTCAAATTCGTAAAAGATCATTCATTAAAACGATCTTCTATTTTTCATTTTTACGAGCTTTGTCGATAATTTTGCTGATACGATCCATCTCTTTTTCGGAAAGACCTAATTCAGAGGAGTCCAGCAACGCAACAACAGCGTTTTCTGCAGAATTGTTGAAGAACGTGTTGACAAGATGTTTCAGGGCAGATCGACATGCGTTGTAACGTGATTGAGTTGGAGAGTAAATATATTTTGCACCTTGCTTTCGGTGTTTGATATATCCTTTTTCCTCCATCAATCTCATAAGTGCACGAACTGCAGAGTAACTTGGGGGGTCAGCGATGTTACTCAAAACTTCTGCAACGCTAGCTGAACCTAAACGATAGATGACATCAATAATCTGACGTTCACGACGAGTTAAATTGTGGTGTTTGTTTTTAGCCATTTGTAAATCTCCAACGTAATAGCTGTTAAATCTGGTATTAATTGACCGAATGAAGCCTTTAAGCTTCAAATATATATTTTCCAGAAACGCAATCCTGACCGCTAAACAAAAGGGTCAGAATGATAATATCCCTGGAATCGTTACCATCTCAAAATTCCTGAGAAATAAGATACTTCAAATGTCTATATTATTGAAGTTAGCCTCTTTATAGTATTGTTGATAGATAAAATACTGTTTATATGAATCAATGCAAACTACTGTTCTTTTGAATACATTGCCATGCCTCTGTTTCTGGATAAAAAAGAAACAAGAGAAACTTGCAATTTTATTCATTTCTATATCATTTAACATACTGTTTGTCTAACGAGTCTTGCAATAAAAAAACCGATAAACATCAAAAGAAATGTTGAAATATTAACAGAGAGGTTGTTCTCGTAGTAGTGTCGTTTGAGGGTTATTGCTTAGGGTTCAGGCTTGAGTGAACTTGATAAATTTCTTGAGGGCAATAATTATCAATCACAGCTAACCTTAAGGGGTTATTAAGCTTAGTATGTCCGTAGTTCTTAAGCAGGTGGCGAATTATTTTGAGGATTCTACGCATTGATTTTGGTCGCTCAAAATGTTCAGATAGTTTTTAAAGTCTAGAGTCCAATATTAAGGACCTCACTATAGTCTAAAATTAAGGTGAAAATTCTTATGAAGAAGCCAGCCATCAGTTTGTTCTACATTTTTATTCTTCTGTTATTAATCCAGCAGGGGAATTGTAGCGCACTTCTTGCAAAAGAAAAGGAATCTTTTCAGAAATATTCATTGATGGTCACTGTCAATGATGGCTCAAAACTGGCGACAGATATTTATCGTAATCCTGATGACAAAAACCCAAAGCCCGTTATTCTTGTAAGAACTCCTTATAACAAAAATGGATTGGGAAAAGTTTTTGCAAAAATGGTTACCAAGTCCGGGTATATTCTGGTTGCGCAAGATATGCGTGGGCGGTTTGCTTCTGATGGTTCTGATTCCATCGTTTTTTTTAATGGAGGCTGGTCCCAAAAAAGAGATGGACATGAAACGATTAACTGGATTACCAGCCAGCCTTGGTCAAATGGAAATGTGGTCACTTGGGGAGGTTCTGCATTAGGAATTTCACAGAACATGCTCGCGGTGGATGCTCCTGAGTCACTCAAGGCACAGTATGTGCAAGTTGCTTTTTCTAATATGTATTCTCAATCTGCATACCAGGGGGGAGTTTGGAGAAAAAGTTTAATTGAACGTTGGCTGAAAGGTTCCAAATTTGATCCCGGAACATTAACAGCACTTTTGAAACATCCTTCATACAGTTCATTCTGGGATGATGTTAACCCGGAAAAATATGATCACCGGACACATGCTCCTGCAATATTTTATGGGGGATGGTATGACATTTTTAACCAGGGAACAATCAACTCATTTGTCTCTATTCAATCTCAAGGGCAGGGAAATGCAAAAGGAAATTGCAGGCTTGTAATGGGGCCTTATGCTCATGGTTTTTTTACAGAACTGAAGTACCCTTCTAACTCCACGGATGTTCCCAAAGCCGGGGATTATTTACGGTTCTTTAATCATTGGGCTCAGGGGAAATCGAATGGAGTAGAACAGGACAAAGCCGTTCATTACTACGTAATGGGAGATCCTGAAGATGCGGATGCCCCCGGAAATTATTGGCGAAGCGTTGATGTCTGGCCACCTGAAACGGAAAAAAAGAAACTCTATTTTTATGAGGATCTGACAGCTTCGTTCGATGAAAATCAGAATGAATCAGCAAGTTTACACTACGACTATAATCCTAAGGATCCCGTACCAACGGTGGGGGGGCAAAACCTGATGATTGCCAAAGGGCCAATGGATCAAAGGAAGGTTGAGTCCAGGAAAGATGTTCTTGTCTTTACAACTGATGTTCTCGAAAGTCCTGTCGAAGTGACCGGGCGAATCAGGGCTGTTCTTTCTGTCTCTTCTGATTCTCCTGATACCGACTTCACAGTAAAAATATGTGATGTTTATCCTGATGGACGATCCATGTTGGTTACAGATGGAATTCAAAAAGCAAGGTTTCGAAAATCTTTTGAAAAAGAAGAGTTCATGGAATCAGGCAAAGTCTACCAGATTCCTGTTGACCTTTGGAGTACTTCTCTCATCTTTAATAAAGGTCACCGAATTCGAATCTCAATTTCTTCCTCAAACTTTCCCCGGTTTGAACCAAACCCGAATACAGGAAACCCATTTATCATAAACGATCCTGATACTCGTGTTGCACATAACACAATTCATCTTTCCAGTCGCTCTCCGTCCTATATAACGTTACCTGTTTATCACGAAGGTGAAAGTAATTGATTCATTCAAATTATATGAATTGTATTTCAGCTTGTTGGTATCAGGAATCACAAATTGAGTAAATATAAACGACTGGTTCAATGAGAATTTTAAGTTATAATATCCATAAAGGAATTGGTGGAAGAGACAGACGGTATCAGCTGGACCGGATTATCCACGTGATTGAACACGAAAATCCGGATTTGATTTGTTTGCAGGAAGTTGATCGGAATGTCAGGCGTTCCCGATTTGATAATCAGCCTCGAATTCTTTCAAAAATATTTCATATGGAAAATTCTCTTTACCAGATGAATGTTCATTTGAAATCAGGCGGATATGGAAACCTCATTCTTTCTCGCTGGCCAATCATTTCACATCATCATATTTCCATAAAATTAAAAAAGAAAAAAACACGGGGAGCTCAAATTGCTGTCGTGGAAACCCCGGAAGGTTCGCTTCAATTGGTGAACTGGCATTTGGGGCTTGCAGATTCGGAACGCCATTGGCAGGTTGATCACCTTCTGAATCACCGATTGTTTCTGGAATCGGAAGGCATCCCGTCGATGATTATCGGAGATTTTAACGATTGGCGTAATTCCCTCGAAAAAGCAGATTTTAAAGAAAACGGTTTCCACCAAATTACACATCCTCCTTCACGATTCCGGTCTTTTCCCGCTTATATGCCTGTGGGTTCGTTAGATAAATCTTATTTTCGGGGAAATCTGCACGTGAGAGAGGCTCGGATCGTCAAATCAAAAGTAACAAAGGCTGCTTCAGATCATTGTCCTCTTGTTATTGATTTTCACTTGAATGGGAATGAGCCATCCTGAAATGATTTCGTTTAAAAATGCCCGGGAAGAGTCGTGTTTTCGAATAAGAGAGAATCAAAATAATTCTCTTTTAACGTTTTGCATAAACTGTTATTCTCTCCCCTCGTTAAAGTTAAGCGAATAATTCTGTGAAATAATGCAAATAGTTGCTTAGATGGATCGAAGCAAAATGAAATTAAATTCCCTGCTGACTTTGTTGATTGTTGCACTGGCTGGTTGTGGCTGGTTTGAGAATCAGGAAGAAGCTCTTTCAGATTTTCCGGCTCCTGTTGAAAATGTTTCTGAAGAATCCGGGAAAGATAATCCTGATTCAGGATCGAAAGAAAAGTTTATCCTGAATCTGAATCAGGGTGACCGTTTTCCAATGAAGAAAACTGTGGAAAGTACTCTGACCCAAAAAGTTGGTGGCGATACTGCCACAAATTATTCTCGACTTGAAATGTTGATGACAATTTCCGTAGATCAGGTGGAAGAGAATAAAACATTACTTTCAGTTAGGTACCAAAGAGTTAAGTACAATCATGAAATTGGAAATCGTAAAATTGAATATGATTCTTCACTTGATCAAAAAAACTTGCCTATAGAAGCGCTACCTTATAGCGGGTTGGTGAATAACGGATTTCAATTCTGGTTAGGGCCTGATAATAAAATTCTTGAACTCAGGAATTTTGAACAGTTTCTTGAGAGATGTGCTGCAAAATTTCCAAAGGAGGAGAGAAACCTTTTGTTGACTCATCTTTCTGCGTCATCAGGTGATGATGAGCTGGCTAATTTTGTTGACGACAGCATCGGTATTCTTCCTTATGATCCAAAAACTGGAATTGCTTCTGTGAAAGTCGGGGATGTCTGGAACAGGAAGAGGAAATTCATTCACCCAACAACGATGTATCTCGATTCCAGATGCACCCTAAGAAAATTGAGTGATCGTTACGCCGAAATTGATATTTCAGGGAGTATTGCTGCAACTGCAGCTCAGCAACATTCTTCGGGAGATTCCGGGATCTATATTCGAATTCGTGACGGGAAAACCATTGGGAAGTGCATCATTGACAGGACAACAGGATTGCCTGTGAAATCAAAGGTGGAAAGATTCCTTGATATGCTTGTGATCAGCAGTAATGGCCAGCAATTTCCCCAGCAGAAAACGATCATCACAACAATTGAATCGTATCCAGTTGATGGTGATCCTGCGTTGCAAAGGCAATCTTTAGCAAATCGTAAGAATAAAAAGAAAGTTCTAATCCGACAGGCTTCTGCTACGGAAGAAAATTGAGACGGAATGTTATCATTATGAATATTCATTCATATCAGTGGCCTTCAATAGAAGCTTTAATTATTTTATCTCTCCTTTAATTGACAACGCTTTTTTGATTTGTCAAACTCAAGTATTAAATTGAAATTCATTTTTATTACTTGGGTAAGTTATGCTTCGCAATTTTGTTTTATGCTCATTATCGTTTATCTTCGCTTTCAGTTGGATGAGCAATTCTATATTTGCAGATAAGCCTGATCCATTTACTTCCACAATACGCGAAACAGATCCTCTATCTCCTGAAGAGGAACAAAAAACATTTACAGTCCCCAAAGGATTTCAGGTTCAGCTTTTCGCTTCGGAACCACAAATTCAAAAACCGTTGAACATGGCGTTTGATGCAAAAGGTCGCCTCTGGGTAACGGACACAATTGAGTATCCTTTTCCCGTTAAAGTTGGAACCAAGGGACGCGACAGTATAAAAATACTTGAAGACACCAATGGCGATGGACGCGCAGATAAAATTACAACATTCAAGGATGGGTTAAATATCCCAATGGGGCTTTACCCTTATCGAGATGGAGTGATCGCCTACAGTATTCCCAATATCTGGTTTTTTCGTGATACAGATGGAGACGGTCGAGCAGATAAAACTGAAAAATTATTTGGCCCAATGGGTTTCGAGCGAGATACGCATGGAATGAACAATGCATTCAGGCGCGGATTTGATGGCTGGCTTTATGCGTGCCATGGATTCAATAATTTAACCCGTGTTGCTGGGAAAGATGGGCATGAAATTACAATGCATTCAGGAAATACTTACCGAATGAGGCTCAACGGTTCCCGGATAGAACATTTTACCTGGGGGCAGGTTAATCCTTTTGGAATGACATTTGATCCGCTCGGAAATCTATTTACATCAGATTGCCATAGCAAGCCTGTTTATCAATTATTAAGAAACGGATATTATCCAAGTTTTGGGAGACCTGATGATGGTCTCGGGTTTGTTCCTCCGATGATGAATCACTTGCATGGTTCAACGGCTATTTCCGGACTTGTTTTTTACACAGGAACCAGTTTTCCTGAAAAATATCATGGGAACATGTTTTCCGGAAATGTGATGACATGCAGGATTAACAGGAATTCTCTCATTTATCATGGTTCCACAATTGTTGCACACGAAGAATCAGATTTTCTCTCTTCAACAGATCCGTGGTTTCGTCCTGATGATATTCAGAACGCTCCAGATGGTTCCCTTTATATTTCAGATTTCTATAACAGGATTATTGGTCACTACGAAGTTCCGCTTAATCATCCTGGTCGGGATAGAGCACGGGGCCGAATCTGGAAAGTCATCTATAAGGATCAATCTCAACCTTCAGTAAAACCTGCTGATTTATCGAAAGCTTCTATACCGCAATTGATTAAAGCGTGGGAACATCCTTCCCTGACATACAGAAACCTGGCTAGTGATCAATTATCAGATCGCTGGGGAAGCAAGGTTGTAGCTCAAGTTAAAAATGTATTCAATTCTTCAACACATCCGACAGTCAGAATTCATGCTCTCTGGTTTTTACATCGAATGGGGAAAGTGACTGTTTCAGAAATTCGCTCTGCTTCGAATGATCAAAATCAGGAAGTTCGAGTTCATGCAATGAAAGTCATTTCAGAATCAAAAAACTGGAATTCCGAATTGCATAAAATGGCACTTGAAGGTCTCAACGATTCTTATCCCTTTGTGAAACGGGCAGCAGCGGATGCCTTGAGTCTGCATTCTTCTGAACAGAATGTATCGCCTTTGCTTGAACTGATTAAATCATGCCCGGAAAAAGATAATCATCTATTGTACGTAGCGCGAATGTCTTTAAGAAATCAGTTGCGCGATGTAGATATCATGAATATTGTGATGGCAGGAAATTTTGATTCAGGAGAAAGAAAAATTCTTGCGGATGTCTGCCTCGGTTTGAAAACGACTCTCTCCGGGGCGTTTCTTCTGGATTATCTGGAATCAGGAGAAGCTTCAAAAATTAATCAGGAAGCTTATATTAAACACGCAGTTCAATGGATGGAATTAAATCAGATGGATCGGCTGGTTCATTTTGTGACACAAAAATACAAACATGATATTCTCATGCAGAACAGGCTCATGCAATCTATCCTGAAAGGAATGAAGCAGAAGGGGGGGAATCCTTCGGAGTCATTGGTTCGTTGGGGAGAAAGTCTTGGGAAATCTTTACTTGGCAATCTGGACAAGAATGCAACACAATGGCGGTTTAGTCCGATTTCAAATACCGGCAATAAAGAAAATCCGTGGGGGACCCAAGACAGAAAACGTATAGGAATAACTGGTAAAGTCCCGTTCCTGACAAGTCATGCTGGTTCAGAAAGTTGGACAGGAAAATTAATTTCAGGAAATTTTAAAGCACCAGAAAAACTTTCATTTTATCTGGCTGGTCATCGCGGTTTTCCTCAGAATAAACCTAATGTCAAAAATAAAGTTGTCCTTCGCGAAGTGGGGGCGGAGAAAATTCTGATACAGGCGTTTCCACCCCGGCATGATCTTGCTAAAAAAATTGATTGGAATTTATCAGAACATCAGGGGAAAGATGTTTACCTGGAATTGATTGATGGAGATAGCGGAGAGGCTTACGCCTGGATTGCAGTGGGCGATTTTCAACCCGATGTCGTCTCGGTCCCAACACAATCTCCGAGAGAATGGCCTCAAAACTATATTGATACTGCTGAGTTGATTTCCAGTCTGAAATTGAATTCATTGCTACCCGAGGTAAAAAGAATACTATTAAGTAATATCCATAGTCCAAGTGCAAAAAAAGAATTAGCAAACGCTTTATTACTGGAGTCTTCTGATAGCAGAACAAAAACTCTTATCGCCTTGATTGGTCATCCGCAATTAAGAAAATCGTTACAACAATTAATTCTCAAGGCTCTTGTAGAGAATCATTCTAAAATTGTAGAGAAAACTCTGGAAACATTGGCGAAAGAAATTCCTTCATCATTGCAGGGGGAGTTGGCAGAAAACTTATCGACCGATCCTGATGGTGTTCAAATTCTTCTTGAATTGATTACAAAGGGAACTCTTTCTGCAAGGATTTTGCAACAGGAAAAAATCAAGCAGCGAATCATCCTGAGTGGTGGAAAATCAATAGCTGGAAAAATTGAAGAATTAACTGAAGGGCTTCCTACACTGAATCAGGAAATTCAGAAATTGATTGCTGTCAAGAAAAAACAGTACCCTCGTATAAAACGTTCACCCGGCAAAGGAAAAGAGCTATTTAAAAAGCATTGCAGCGCCTGTCATCAAATTTCCGGGGAAGGAGCATTGGTTGGTCCGCAACTCGATGGAATTGGTCTCAGGGGGCTTGATCGAATTCTGGAAGATGTCTTGGATCCCAACCGAAATGTCGATGCTTCTTTTCGTATCACTTCGATAGTCTTGGAAAACGGGAAGATTTATTCCGGATTGATTCGCAAAGAGACGGAGACTCGGATTACAATGGTTGATTCCAAAGGGAAAGAGTTTTTTATCGATAAACAGAGTGTGGATGATCGGTTGAATTCAAAACTTTCTTTAATGCCCGAAAAACTGGGAGAGACTATTCCAGAATCAGAATTTCTGGATTTGATTTCTTATCTGGTTGCACAGAAAAAGAAACCTGAAAAAAAATAGCGTCTTTTCTTACTATATGATGTTTATTAATCCCCTTATAACTATTGACGAGCTAACACCATGAAAAAAAATATCATTTCTATTGTCTTGCTTTTTTGCTTTTCAGGGATTCTGAATGCAAAAGATCAACCGCCGAACATTCTTTTTATCGTTGCAGATGATTTAGGCTGGGCTGATCTGGAATGTTATGGTTCCGATTTACATTTGACTCCCAACCTGAATGGCTTGGCGAATCAGGGAATGCTTTTTTCCAATGCCTATGCAGCAGCACCCATTTGCAGCCCGACGCGCGCTTCCATTATGACCGGAAAATATCCTGCAAGGCTCAACATGACTATCTGGCATGAAGCAGCAAAAAGGCGAAAGGCACCGGACTATAGCCCGGGTAACAAAAAATTGATTCCTCCCATCACTGTCGGGAATTTACCCCTGGAAGAAATCACGATTGCAGAACGTTTAAAAAAACAAGGCTACCTGACTGCGCATCTCGGAAAATGGCATTTGGGAGAAGCGGAATACTATCCTGAAAATCAGGGGTTTGACTACAACATAGGCGGAACATTATGGGGTGCACCCCCGACATTTTTCTTTCCATTTAAAGGAGGATTCGGTCGGAAAAAAGAACCCCGTTATGTGCCTGATATTCTTCCTGCAAAAGAGGGGGATTACCTGACTGACAAACTAACCGATAAAGCAATTGAAATTATCAAATCGACTAATGGTCAACCTTTTTTTATAAATCTCGATTTTTATTCCGTCCACACGCCGATTGAAGCAAAAGAAAAAACGGTCCAGAAATATCGACCGTTAATCAAACAGGGAATGAATCACACCAATCCAACCTATGCAGCCATGCTGGAACATCTGGATGAAAATGTCGGCCGACTTTTAAAAACGTTGGATGATTTGAAACTTGCAGACAATACCATCGTCATATTTACTTCAGACAATGGCGGATACAAATCACCGTATCGCGAAATGAAGCAAGTCACTAATAACACTCCGCTTCGTTCCGGAAAAGGTTCTCTTTACGAAGGAGGAATCCGGGTTCCTTTTATCGTTCGTTGGAATGGTCACACAAAAAATGGGACTCGTTCCGATGTTCCGATAATCACAAATGATATTTACCCTACTTTATGTGATGTGGCGAATTGTCAGGGTGAAGATACCAACCGCGATGGTCTCAGCCTTGTCTCTTTATTGAATTCCTCCTCTGATAATTTGAATCGAGAAGAACTTTATTTTCATTATCCACACTATTATTTTAGTGGAGGATCAACCCCCGCAAGTGCCATCCGTTCGGGTGATTATAAATTGATTGAATATTTCGAAGATGGCAGACTGGAATTGTACAATTTAAAAAATGACCTTGGTGAAAAAAATAATCTCGCAAGCACAGAAACCGAAACTACTTTAAGATTATTTGAAAAACTGAAACGTTGGCGAAAATCAGTCGCTGCACAGATGCCTGAAAAAAATCCTGCTTACAAAAGAAAATAATGATATGAGAAAAAATAAAGCCGTAGGTCAGGCTGTAGCCTGACGCAAACCATATTAGCCGTAGGGTCTGCTTTGCAGACCACCAAGAAAGATTGCGTTATATTATGTCTGGTCTGCACAGCAGACCCTACTAGTCCAGCTACTGATAAATGTCCCTTAGCCCATAATGACCTGCACGCCAACGAGCGTGCCGTTTGTAAATTGAAACAGGACATTTAAAGCTCGATAGAGCACTACATGAACACTTTTTTCTGAGTCAATTTGTGTCTATCTGTGGTTCTAAAAGAGAATTGTAATAAATCTGAGTTCTGTTTTCTTGAAAGACTATTATTATGAAATATTCTTTACTGCTTGTGGTAACAATCTGTTCAATCTTCAATCTTTCCGAAAAAAGTGTTGCAGATGACAACATCCTTGGCTTTAAACCAGAACTCAAGGCTATTGTTGTTCATAACGATGGGAAATCTCAATGGTTTCATCCCCGTGCCTGTTATCTTCCAACGGGAAGTAATCAAAATGACATCTCGGGCGTTCTGACCATTCAAAAACATCTCGGTGCAAGCGATTTTTATTCCGGGATGAGTGTGATGTACCAAAATCAAGCCAATGGCGAATGGTCTGCTCCGGTGGATGTCCCTGAACTTAAATGGAGAAGGGAATCGAAAGAAGTCATTCTGGGTGTTTGTGATGTGACTCCCGCCTGGCATGAAAAAACCAAAAAAGTGATCGCAATAGGTGTTCAGCTTCGTTATTCCAATGAAGGTGTCCATCTTTATGATAAATATCGTTCCTATGATGTTGCTTATTCGGTTTTTGATCCTGAAACAAAAAAATGGTCCGTCTGGAAAGCCATTGCAAATAGCCCGACCGATAAAAAATTTCACCTCTTCGCGCCTGGCTGTACCCAGTTCCATGTCAAAGATGATGGAACTGTTCTTCTCCCGATTTATTACGGGTTAGACATCACAAAGCCATTAAATGCAACTGTTCTCGAATGTTCGTTTGATGGAACCGAATTGAAATACCAGAAACATGGAACTGATATGAAACTGGATGTTGTTCGTGGGCTGGTGGAACCTTCTCTTGTGAAATTCAAGAATCGGTTTTACCTCACTCTTCGGAATGATGTTAAAGGTTACATCACTTCAAGCAGCGATGGACTGAATTACGATCCCATCAAACCCTGGACGTTTGACGATGGAAAAGAATTGGGAAGTTACAACACCCAGCAGCATTGGTTGTCCCATAGCGATGGCCTCTTTTTGGTCTACACACGAAGAGGAGTCAATAACGGTATGATTATGAGGCATCGGGCTCCATTATTCATGGCTCAGGTCGATCCCGAAAAACTGGTTGTCATACGCAAAACAGAACAGGCGCTTGTGCCTAATCGGGGGGCGCAGTTGGGTAACTTTGGTGCCTGCATTGCCAATGAAAAGGAATCGTGGGTGACTGTTTCAGAAGGAATCTTCGGTAACGAAAAACAACGTAAAGAAAAAATGAAAATGGGAGCCAATGGCAGCACGTTCCTTGTGAGAATCCTCTGGGATAAACCAAACAAACTGGCGAAATAATAATGAACGCTAACCTGCAACGAAACGCTTTCTCTACCACGGGGATATAAATTTAGTATTATAAGATTGCTCTGCTGATTCCCGTAGATCCTCATCGATCCAGTTTTGAATATATGAAGTGAATACTATTGCAATATTAATTCCAGCTTTATTTTCTATGTATTTATCAAAAAACATCCTTTTTTTGTTTCTGTATCGAAAATGTAGGACTGGCATTGGTTCATATTTATTGATGTCAATATTCCCATCTTCATCAAAGGGGTCAATGACCGCATGTGGGTAATATTCAAATGGAACATTTAAGTAAGGCAATCTCGGAACTTCTTTCAGGTATACTTTCTTAACTAACTCGTCCAGGGATTCAGGTGGCTTTCCATGCTCCAGTTCATATCGTTTGATCGCCAGTTTGGTAATGATTTCTCTTTGATAACATTCAATCTCAATCACTTCTTTAAGAAACTCAGGGAATTGGTCATGTGTAAACATCGGCATACTTGTGTGTTTGGATTGTTCAATTTGCTTTTTATAAATATCTGAGTTATTGCTTTTATCAAGCCAACGACGCAGGTAAGATGAGTAATATTTTGGTTGCCAATTATAATGTGATGCCTTAATTGGGATAATGTCCGCCATCATCCCCAAAATGTGATTATTGATCATCAGTTCATTTTGTAGAAGTTTGGTTTTTCGTTCCAATTCAGTAGTCATGGTGCACTTAAGATAACCGAACACGTTTTCATAGTTGTATCCATTTTTTTTCATATCGTTGATGATTTTAGGTTTCATCCTGTTCACGATATACGCTTTTCGAAAGAAATTCATGTAAGCAATGGCTTGTAAATCAAACGGATGCTGCCTGAGTCTGTATTTTTGTCCAAATCTACCTGTAGTTACACGCAGATCATCTTTTGGCTCGAATGCTTTTTGGAATAAATCCTGGGATTCTTTTAATAATTCTACGGTTTGTTTTGGATGGTTGATCCAACTTTCAATGACAGGGTAATTGTCCTTTGCTTTCATGATCGGAGCAGTCCTGGGATCACTTTCATCAGTCTTTCCAAAGTTGGAATCGAGATCATAACTACTGCACATATGATAAAGATGATTGTCGATCCGGAATCCTGCCAGGTAGATATCCCTTGCTTCTTTCAGCTTGTTTTCTGATTCCAGTTTTTTTGCATGGATAAAGAGAAGTGTTTTCATTCCTTTTAAGTCAGGGATTTGTTTGTCCCAGTTTTTGGGTTCCACAGGAGAGATAAAAATACAGGATTCTCT
>JAJRVU010000194.1 GCA_024277145.1 Planctomycetota bacterium | reverse complement strand
TGAGTGAATTGGTCAAATCAAAAGATTATTACGAATATATTGATCTTTAATAAAACTTCTTACGTTTATCTGATGCCAGATTGAGATGATTATTTTCCCTTGTCTATAAGGGCCAATTCTGGTGCCAGAGATTTCCAGAGATGACATTCAGATGACAAGCTTCATGTGAAATTTCTGAGAACATTCTAACAACAATAGAGTATACAGGAAATTGAAAAAAAAGAAGACCTTATTAGAAGATATGTCTGGTTATTGCTATGACGAATTCAGTTCATCTGTAATAATCATGTTTTGAATCGCTTTTACAACAAATATCATTAACTGAGCAGAAAATCAGGCTTTTTGAATATTTCAGGATCGAATTAAAATGACGTTAGCAAGCCTGTTCTTCTTTATTTTCGGTCTCTTTCTTCTGGTTTCAGGAGCCGAATTATTAGTTCGGTATTCTTCCAAACTGGCTATTTATATTGGGATTTCACCACTTGTTGTCGGCTTGACGATTGTTGCATTTGGAACAAGTGCACCAGAATTGTTTGTAAGCGTCCAGGCGACCTTGGACGGGTCCAGCAATCTGGCATTAGGAAACATTGTTGGAAGCAATCTCTGTAATATTCTTTTTATCCTGGGGGCGTCCGCTGTATTCGCCCCACTAGTTGTTCATCAGCAACTCATTAAAAAAGATATCCCCCTTCTTGTGGTACTTTCTGTAATTGTCTACGGAATGAGTTTTAATGGAAGTATTAATTTTATTGAAGGAGTTTTGCTTTTTGCAGGTGTTCTCGCTTATACATCTTTTGCAATCATCATGAGCCGTAAAGAAAATAAGCAAGTCACAGATGAATATACCGAATCCCTTTCAAAAAAATCCCTTTTTTCTTCGCTTTGGTTGAGTATCTTATTTATTTTAATTGGCTTGGGAATGTTAGTGCTAGGGTCTAACTATCTTGTCGAAAGTGCAACGATGATGGCAGAATATTTAGGTGTGGGTAAAGAAGTCATCGGATTGACAATCTTTGCTTTCGGAACATCTTTGCCAGAAGCTGTCACTTCAATTATGGCAAGCATTAAAGGAGAACGGGATATTGCTGTGGGTAACGCAATAGGCTCATGCATTTTTAATCTGCTTGCTGTTCTCGGGGCTACTGCAATCGCTGCACCAGATGGTGTTGAAGTGACTCTGCAGATGCTTCAGTTTGATATTCCCTGTATGATTGTTGCATCAATCATTTGTATTCCTCTTTTTATATCGGGAAAAAAGGTCAGCCGAGGAGAAGGAGTTCTTCTTTTAGGACTTTACATTCTCTATTTGTATCAAATCATCGAGCGACATAGCGAAATCATCGGGTGAAGAAATTGGAATGTCCTCTCTCTATTCCTTCGAAGTATTCAACCCAGCAGTTCTTTCCAAAGTTCTTTAAAGTTTCTATATTGCCAGTCTTCTCATGTTTGCAGTGAGAGTTCACATATCCTGAACAGAAATACGCCATTATAAAACAGGTAATATTTTACGGTTGAAGTAAATGGACCGTTTATGCCGATAAAAAAGTATTGTCGTTGTACTTTCTGTTTATTTGTATAGATGTCTGGGCTTTAACGTGTACCGAAATCTCTGGATTTTCCTTTTGTTGATTATGGCACCTGGTTGTGTTGTGATTCAAACAGGAGTGACCAATCCGCTTCCGGATGCTACCACAATTGCCATTGTTCCATTCTTTAATCAGAGTATGGAGCGTTCGGTGAATGGTCGACGCATTGCTGAAATATACCAGGAAGAATTGCAGAAAATTCCCGGCTTTCAGGTCGTTCCTGTCGGAAGAACCGAAACGGAATTAATCAGTCGCGGACTTTCTCTCAAATCCCCTGCAGATGCGCTTATTCTCGCTAAAGCAATGAAAGTGGATATGATCGTTATCGGTTCAATCACTGACTACGACCCATATTATCCGCCTCGAATAGGAATGCATGTTGCCTGGTATTCACCGAATCCACAAATGTTTTCCCCCGGCGTGCAGGTTGATCCCTATGCAAGACGACACTTTAAATTAACAAATGAAGTCAAACACCAGGTTGTAGATGATTTTTATCCAGCAGAAACCAAAGGATGGAATCGATTACGAAAAGTCGGTCGTGTGACTGGTCTTTCCCGTGCAACACGAGCCTTTGGCAGCTTTCGTCGAGGGATGTGGGAATACATCAAAGGGGAAGAAGTCCCAGCAAATGGAGAAGAGTTTCCTGCTGATTCGGAATTAGAAATCCGTTCTCAATCCCCTGATCTCATTGATGATAGCGTTAATGCAAATCGTTCCCGGTCTGTTCCATCGGTTATGTTACCTCCGGAACTTCCCTCTCCAGAAATGTCCTCAGAACCTGTTTCGAATGATATCGATATTCCTCCATTAGTAGCGGTAGAACCAGTACCGGAATCTCCTCAGCAGTCTTTAGAAGAATGTCAAGAAAATTGTCCTGAAGGAGCGAACTGCGACAACCGTAGTCACAAGGAACATAACCTGGAATTCCCGGATTTACGTAAATATCCGGGTGTAATTTCTTCAGAACCGTATAAACCGCTTCTGGAATTTGATCCTTTAGAACCAGTCATGTCGTATACAAAAATATTTGATGCCAGAAATGCAGATGTGGTGGCAAATTTGCGCGATTATTGCGAATTAAACAATGATTTAAGAAGCGGTGGATGGAAAGCCTATCTTGATAGAACTGAAGATTACATTCGGTTTACGGCTCATCGAATGATTGTAGAAATGCTAACCCTACATGGTGGGGAAGGGAAACGAAGATTTGTATTGAAGAAAAGAAAATATCGTTAATTTGAACTCCTTTCAGCCGATACATAGAAGTAAGGATTATGGATATCCTTTGTAATTATTACAGTGATTTACAACATTGATAACAAATCGATAGAAGTAACCTTATTTTAAACGGTTGAATTCATTTAGGTTCGTTGAGAAGTTTTTTAATCGACTTTAAAAAATTATCAATCAGCCTGTTGTGATATTATCAAATTTGATTGGATCAAATTTCGGGGAGGCAGATTCGAATGCAACGTGGTGTGAATGTTCTTGCTCTTGTAAAAGATTCGGAACGGTATGTCTTTCTTTACGATGACAAAAGTCCGAATGACCTCCTGCAGATTTTAGGTCAATATGCTGCTGATCCTGAACTGAGCTTTACCTGGTATGACGCTGCTGTATTAAGCCAGAAGGTCCGGCGTCTCAGACGTGAAGCCGAAAGAGAAAAACTGGAGTTGGAAAATCCGGAAACGCTTTATTAGTGCGCTTTTATAAAATGATATTGAAGTTTTAGGTGTTATCCCGACTATATATAAAGTACGCCACGTTCTACATCATTTCTAGACATTGTCTGGCTGATCTGCTCGAATCAATTCATTTCCAGAAATTGTCTTGATCAAACGGTATGAGGTTGTATGTATTCTGCCATTGAAGCATTTGAAGGTTATCTCCGTATTGAACGGTCTTCTTCAGAATACACCTTGAAATCTTACCTCGAAGATCTGCAAAGCCTGCTCGTCTATTTCACTGAAGAAGTCGGCTCTATCCCCAAGCCAAGTGAAATCACTGTTGCTGAATTACGAAAGTATTTGGCTTACCTTCACGAATGTGATTACGCAAGGACAACAATCGCCCGAAGGCTCGCATGCCTGAGAAGTTTTTTCAAGTATTGTGTCAGGGAAGGAATTTGTAGTACCAATCCTGCAAAAGTTCTTAGAACTCCACGAGTCGGACGACACCTTCCGAAGTTTCTTTCGACAGAACAAATTTCTTTGCTTCTGGAAACGCCACCTGCTAATGAGATGATGGGAATGCGCGACCGTGCAATGCTTGAAACAATCTACTCTGCTGGCTTGCGTGTGGCTGAATTGGTTTCGCT
>JAJRVU010000193.1 GCA_024277145.1 Planctomycetota bacterium | reverse complement strand
CTTTCTGCTGGACAAAAAACCGTACGAAAGTAAGACTAATCGGGTTCATTTCCGAATTGATGAAAGTACTTTCCCTGAAAAGCTGCTTCGGCTGGGGATATCTTTTTTTCAGGATCGATATTGACTGCCAGCTTAAGGATTCCAATTCCTTGCCATATTTTTTCTGTATAGAAAGTGCAGCCAATCCCGCCCCCTTTCGAATCCAGAAAGGCATTTTAGAATTCTGTTCTGACAGATAAGTTTCGATAACCCGGCTGGTTACCAGAAGCGGAAAAGAAAGGCCATTCTCGTAATTTTTTTCGTCTTTTTGTTGATCATCATGAAACACCATCCATGCATCCTCATGAGAACCGGTTAGTTTGAAACTTGATAACATCTCTTTAGGGATTTCTTTCTTTTCAATCATGAAATGAAATTCATCAAAAGAGAAACGATCTTTTAAAATAAAAACGGCCAACCGCCCACGGAAGAGAGGCTTCTGCTCAATTTTAAATAACTGACGGACAACCTGAATTCCTTCTTCGAGAAGCTTTGCATAGACTTGCAGCCGATTTTGATCCACATTTCCAATTAATAGGAGTTCATCTGTGATCAACTCAGCAGGTTTCTGATCTGCATTGAATTTCTTCCAGACAACTTTTGTTTTGTCTGCCCTCAGTTTTTGAAATTCCTCTTTAGAAAGAGCCTTCAGTTTTTGGGAACTCATTTCATTTTCGGATGGGACGAGATCCCTCAATTTTGCATTTTCATCCTGTCCATCAAATTTTGCACCTTCTGAAATCCAGGATTTTAAATCAGTCCAGTTTTTTCTGGTAATGCGAGCTTGCCCCTGAGGCATCTTGATCGGATCTTGTTTTCCGACCAAACTCCACAAATAACTTCGATCCGGATTGCCGGGGGTAATGGATGAACCGTTATCCCCCCCTTTCATCATCGTATTAAATGTTTCCAGAGAAAAATCACTTTCTTTTTTTCGATTGTTATGACACCGCAAACAAAGGTTAACCATAAAAGGTGCAATATCGCGAGTAAAAGAAACTTTCCCTTCACGATTTTCATTTTTCTCTTTATCATTCTCAGAATCTGAAAACAATCCTTTCTTCATGTCTGTCTTATCAAAGACGGGACCACCTTCTGCATCTCTTTTTAAAAACTCTTTTTCGCGCCGGGCGATTGTTTTTTTCAACTGTCTGACAAGGCTGTTCTTTTCTTTTAAACCAGCAGAGCTAATCAACTTATTCAATCTGGAATCAATTTCTTTTAAAAGAGTTCTTCCTTCTTCAAATTCTTTATTCCGGGTCAAGCGGGCAACCTGCCCCAAATCTTTTTTGAGCGTAGTAAGTTCTTTTCTTGTTTCCCGGGAGATCCCTGCCCCCTGCACCGGCAAAGGTATCAAACAGAAAATCAAAATTATCAGACAGAGAAACCGGTTCAATGCAATAAAATGGTTTGTTGCTATTTGATTCAAAAAGTCCGGTTTACCTTCTTTAAATCGCATTGGAATTTGATTTAGTATTTGAATTGTAAGCATTACTGTTTTAACTTCAGCCTGAAGAGGATGTTAGCCATGGTTCATCAATTTACTGATATCATACACGATAACAATAAGGGAAGGTAATAACATTCCGTTTTCTCTCTTATGAATCTTCTATTGAAATAGACAGAACTGTTGCGAATTTCAACCAAAAGGCCAATTTCAACAATGGATTCAGAGACTTATCCATGATACACTCTGTTCATGTCAGAGATCGCAGAAAAACTTGAAATGAAAAAACAGAAACTGCTTGATATCCTCAGGAAGAGTGGGCGGGTTGTTGTCGCATTTTCTGCAGGTGTCGATAGCACCGTTCTGGCAAAAGCAGCTAAAATTGCATGTGGAGATGACGCAACCGCAGTCACTGCTCGCAGCCTGAGCCTGGCTACGGGGGAACTGGAAGAATCAATCAAGCTGGCTGATCAAATTGGAATTCGTCATCATATCCTGGAAACGAAAGAATTTAATAATCCAGATTACATTAAGAATGCTTCCAATCGATGTTATTTCTGCAAGACAGAACTTTATTCTCTCATAGAAAATAATTCTGGAACTCTTCAATATGATTGCGTTGTGAATGGAGCCAATTTGGATGATCTGGGTGATCATCGCCCCGGGATGGATGCAGCGAGTGAACATCATATCCGCAGCCCGTTCATTGAAGCAGAATTCAACAAAAACGATATTCGTGAATTAGCACAACACTGGGACCTTCCTGTCTGGGATAAACCTGCTACCCCCTGCCTTTCCAGTCGAATTGCGTATGGACTGGAAGTGACTCCCGAAAGAATACAGGCTGTTGATCAAGCTGAATTATTTCTAAAAAAAGAACTCAATCTCAGAACTTTACGGGTTCGATACGAGCAGAATGATCTTGCTCGAATTGAAGTTCCTGTTGAAGAAATCTCCCGAATCTTTGAAGGTGACATGCATTCAAGAATTTCAGATTATTTGCGTTCTCTCGGTTTCAAATATGTAACGGTTGACTTAAACGGATTCCGTTCAGGAAGCATGAACAACCTGATCCCGGTTGAAGATCTTCAAATCCATCGATAAGCAATTTTCAAAAAGAAAAAGGCCTCGCGTAGAGCCGCGGAGACCTTGGTAAATATTTGTGGCTTTTTTAACAATTGAGACAAATGATTAAGCACAAACTTATGTTCATCCACTTACTGCAAATGTTACTGTAAATTAATCAATTCCGGGTACGGAATAATCTTTTGTGAACTCGTGAATTTCGCCAATCACTTTTTCCGTGACAGAAGCATCTTCAGGAGATTTTAAGACAGTCAGAATCCAATCTCCCACTTTCTTCATTTCCTCTTCTTTCATCCCGCGAGTTGTTAATGCTGCGGTTCCGATGCGAATCCCACTGGGATCAAGTGGTTTTCTCTGATCGTAGGGAATCATATTTTTATTCACTGTAATACCTGCGCGGTCTAACGCTTCTTCTGCAATTTTTCCCGTCAAACCGATTGCAGTCACGTCAGCCAGCATCAAATGGTTATCAGTTCCCCCTGAAGCCAATTGAATTCCGCCGTTCATCAGGACTTCTGCAAGAGCTTTTGCATTATTGATAATCTGCTGTGCATAAACTTTAAATTCAGGCAGAGCAGCTTCTTTGAAGCAGACTGCTTTCCCTGCAATAATATGAACTAACGGACCACCCTGCATGCCGGGGAAGACTGTTCGATCTAATGCTTTTGCATTATCTTTTTTGGTGAGAACAAATCCGGAACGGGGACCCCTTAAAGTTTTATGGGAAGTCGAGGTGACGTAGTCAGCCACTTCAACCGGATTGTTATGTAACCCCGCTGCGACTAATCCTGCATAATGTGCCATGTCCACCATGAAGATTGCCCCCACTTCTTTTGCGATTTCAGCAAATTTGGGATGATCAATTTCTCTTGGATATGCACTGGCCCCTGCGATAATCAATTTTGGCTTATGTTCACGAGCCAGTTTCGCAACGTGATCAAAATCGATTTGATGAGTTTTTTCAGAAACTCCATAATGAATTGCGTTATATAATTGACCGGAGAAATTCAAGTGCATTCCATGTGTCAGATGACCTCCATGTGCGAGATCCATTGCCAGGAAAGTATCTCCCGGCTTCAAGACAGTAAGGTAGACTGACATATTGGCTTGTGAACCAGCATGAGGTTGAACATTTGCATGCTCTGCGCCAAAAAGGTCACATGCTCTTTTTCGGGCTTCTGCTTCAATAACATCAACAAATTCACAGCCGCCGTAGTATCGACGTCCGGGATACCCTTCTGCATATTTATTTGTCAGAATGGTTCCTGCTGCTTCCATGACAGCCGCACTGGTATAATTTTCAGAAGCAATCAACTCCAAGCCCTGTTTCTGTCGGGTTCTTTCATCCTGAATTGCATTCCAGATTAAAGGATCATTTTGTTGAAGTGAGTCTGTCTGGTCACAAGATGCCATGTTTATTTTCTTTCCGTTTCGTTCAATTCCAGGAAGATCGTCTTCCATTTCTTTAAGCTTTAATTTGTCTCTATTTGCAACATTCTATTGTTACACAGGCTTAAAAAGAGGGGTCTTTCTTCCTGAGTTATTACAGCGACTAACATTTTCTGTAGGTACAACTTTTTATAGCCTTCAGAGTTCAGAAATACCAGTCTATGAAGAAGCTGAAACGAAAACGAGACACAGAAATTTTTATCATCCTGAGAAGATACCAGACCATTCACTCTCCAAATTCCGGTTTTTTCTCGTATAATCCAATATTGTGTACTGGCTATGCCTATCGAAGGCTCTCGCTCGTGAAAAATTGAAATCCGGGGAATTAACTGTGACCAATCCTGCAAAAGAAAATAATCCCCGCGTTCTGGAGGGAGAACATGTTTCCCTGACCGGGACACTTGCTTCCATGACACACGAAGCAGCGTACAAATTGGTGGAAGAACATGGTGGCACCTCCATGCATCACGTCAGCAAGGTGACTACTCTTCTCGTTATTGGAGAGGAAGGCTGGCCACTTGATCCCGATGGGAATCCTTCACAGAAATTATTGCATACCCAGGAATTACAGGGAGATGGAATTGATATCCGCATTCTTAAGGAATCAGATTGGTTGAATGCCCTTGGATTAAATGACCAACAGCAAGATGTCCACCGATTATATACCCCAGCCATGTTAAGCCAGCTATTGAATCTCTCCGTGAACGATATCCGTCGCTGGGAACGACAGGGCTTAATTAAACCTGTCAAGAAAATTTATCGTCTCCCCTATTTTGATTTTCAGCAGGTGACAAGTGTTCGCCGATTACACGAACTTCTGCTTGAAGGAGTCACCAGTGAAGAGATCAAGGCAGGACTTCAATCACTGAAGGATCTGGTCAGTGATATTGAGCAACCACTTGCCCAGCTTGATTTGCTCGCCTGTGATTCTCACCTGTTGTTTCGAGATAATAATGGCTTGATTCAACCAGCCAGTGGTCAGCGATTTCTTGATTTCGATCCCCCTGCTGCTTCGAACCAGGAAGAGGCAGATGAATCAGATTCTGTTTTATTCAAGGAAGCTGAAGGTTCAGAAACAGTCCATCCAGGCAGTCAATGGAGCGCAGATGAATGGTTCCATGAAGGGTGTCGACTGCTTGACAATAATAAACCTGTTGATGCAATCGAAGCTTTTCGAATTGCAATCATGGATAAACCTTCTGATCCCGAAATTCATTTCTGCCTTGCAGATGCATTATACCGAACCGGAAACATCAACGGAGCTATCGAACGATATCATAATGTGGTGGAATCAGATCACCACTATCTGGAAGCATGGACACAGCTTGGGTGTCTGTATCTGGAAAAGGAGGAATTGAATCCTGCATCAGACGCATTCCGAATAGCTCTTGATATTCATCCCGAATATCCGGAAGCGTGTTGGTATCAGGCAGAGGTTTTTGTTCAACTCAACCAAGTAGAAGAAGCTGTCAGTCTTTGGAAGCAATATCTTGTTTATGACCAGAAAGGTCCCTGGGCAGAACAGGCGCATCAGAACATTGCCAAATATGAAACCACTCCAAACCAGTAACCCAAAATAGCGGCTGGTTGAATCGCAAGATCTGGAAAGTCTCTATCCGAGGGACATATATGTCCAGATTCCAGTAATTGTCATTGCAATCACAGTGTAAAAGAAGAACATTGAAAGCATTTTTCCGATCACTCGGCCTACTTCGTTATCATCTGCATCGAATTGATCAAGGTCATTTTCTGTGAATAATTCTTCTGTCATTTTATCTACCAATAATAAATTGATTCAGTTTACTGTATGAGTTAGTTTACCATATCTTCGGACATGAGGATGAATCTTTCATAACATTCACTGTCATTGACCGGCAAGACAGCCTAGTTTATAGGCTTTTGCCCTGAAAAAGAAAAGCCAGAATGATGAGTTGCGGTGAAAAAAGTTTCTGGAGATCATTCTGATTTAACTTTTCACTTTCCAAGCAATTCCAGGATAATGTTATCTTCTGGATAAGGATGTCCTTTATATTGCCTGAAACCTTCACCGTATTCTGCGTCAATTAATTGCCCCCGTTCTTCACTCCAGCGAGAGACTTTCAATACATATTCATCCATTCCATGTTGTTTTTTAAGCCAGGCTCTCTGGCTTTCATGGCAGGAAACCATTTCTTTCTTCAGCGGGAAAGTTCAAGAAATATCAACAATGAATTCCGGCTCAATTGTGTTTCCGAATGCATAAGTTCCTTCAATCGGATCTACGAAGTAAAGATGTGGGATTTTATCGGTCGCAGGAGCGGGGTCCCATAACCCTGTTTTATAATTAGGAGCAGGAGCACAAAAACAGGCATCCCGAACAAGGCTACTGGTTGCTTCATGGTCACACATGTAATCAACAGGAGGAGCTGTAATGACAATATCCGGATTGACGATTCGAAGAATTTCAGTCACTTTTCTGCGACTTTGATCGTCTATGAAAATGGAAAGATCGCGAAATTCAAGACAATAATAATCCGCCCCCATTAAATCGGCTGACTTCTTTGCCTCTGCTCTACGGATCGCTGCAATCTCTTCCGGTGGATGAACTGCGCTTCCGCAATCGCCTGGAGTCATTGTTGCCATCGCAATGGAGCACCTCTTTTCTTTCAATCGAGCAAGAGTTCCTGAACATTGAAATTCAATATCATCAGGATGGGCATGAATCGCCAGTACACGGAGAGAATCGGACATCAGTTGGTCTTTCTTATTTGCTAAATATCAGCCTTTTAATATCCAACGCATCAAAATGACTGATTGGTTATTTCAGGAGAGATATAGAACTTATGGGTTTTATCCTGTTCAGTTATTATTGGGCTTATATCGACAACACTGTTCACTACATTCATAAAACGTCTTTATGTCTTGATTTTGATGAATTTGAGAGTGAAATAACAGTCATCAGGGATGTAAAATGGAATGCAATATTCTGAAAATAGTATTTGGCTGTTACAAATCTCCAATATCCTGTGAAATCCGTGAAAAAGAGAGTTTTTTTTTGTTGTATGAGCTTTTAGAATAGATGGACTGATGTTTTATCAGGCTTGTCCTTCCGAAATTCACCTGTCTCATTAACATAAGAGCAGTTGAAACATCTTTTTATCCGGCATGTTTATAACCAATATTTATCTCTCCTGACTAATAAAAATTAACGAGAATTGTATCATCCCAATGGCCATTGAAACTCTTTCAAACAAGAAATCCAGCCAGAGCGCAAACTATTTGAGACACACAAAAATCCCAACAATTCTTTTTGAATCACCAAAAGAAGTGGATCGATATGTCTCACAGGCTGTAGAAGATCTGATCAGGAAAAATAATTCTGCTG
Source organism: Planctomycetota bacterium (assembly GCA_024277145.1). Classification (GTDB taxonomy): domain Bacteria; phylum Planctomycetota; class Planctomycetia; order Planctomycetales; family Planctomycetaceae; genus JAJRVU01. Next base: position 7,417 of record JAJRVU010000193.1, on the reverse strand, counting down.
GCAAACTGACCGTGCTCGGCTTACCAACCGGTTCCACTCCCATTGGTGTTTACCGTGAACTCATCCGTCTTCACAAAGAAGAAAACCTTGATTTTTCCAATGTGATTACTTTTAACCTGGATGAATATTGGCCAATGGATCCAGATTCCATTCACAGTTACAACCTCTGGATGAGAGATACTTTTTTTGACCATGTTAATATCCCCGCTAAAAACATCCATATCCCGCAAGGCAATCTGGATCATGATGATATTGATGTTTTTTGTGATGAATATGAACAAGAAATTGAAAAAGTTGGTGGCGTTCAACTTCAATTATTGGGGATTGGTCTAACAGGTCATATCGCATTTAATGAACCGGGCAGTTCTCGTAACAGCTTGACCCGAATTGTCTCCCTTGATCCGGTCACCCGGAAAGATGCAGCAGACAGTTTTTATGGTGAAGACAATGTTCCTCATCGTGCCATCACAATGGGAGTTTCTTCGATCCTCTCTGCTCATAATATTATTATCATGGCGTTGGGGGAGCACAAAGCATCCATCGTCAAGAAAACATGTGAAGATCGTGTTTCTGAAGAAATCACTGCGAGCTTTCTGCAAACACATCCACATGCCACTTTTGCCATTGATCAGGGAGCAGGTTCGGAACTGACAGCAGTTAAAACTCCCTGGCTTGTCGGTCCTGTGGTTTGGAATAAAATACTGAGGAAAAGAGCAATTATCTGGCTCTCCCAAAAAGTGAATAAGCCTTTACTGAAGCTTGAAAAAGGCGATTTTGCTGAATACCAGTTGCATGATTTAATCAAAGACGGGACCACTGCAAATAACGTTTGTCAGGGCGTTTTCGAAGAAATGCTCGCTGGAGTTTGTAACTACCCTGCAGGAAAAGTTGAAGACAAAAAGAATACCGTAATCGTCTTCAGCCCTCACCCGGATGATGACGTTATTTCAATGGGTGGAACTTTAATTACGATGGCTGATCAGGGACATGACGTTCAAATTGCCTACATGACAAGTGGTAATATCGCCGTGTTTGATCATGATGCCCTGAGGCATATTGACTATGTTGATGAATTTCTTAGCGCATTCAATTTGAATGATGATGAGAGCCAGTCAATTATCGCTAAAATGAAAGATAACCTTTCCAATCGAAAACCGGGAGATCCAGATACATCAGAGCTTCTGGAAGTGAAAGGGTTAATTCGAAAGACCGAAGCAACAACAGGAGCCATTGCAGCGGGTGTCCCTGCAGAGAAACTCCATTTCCTGAATCTTCCTTTCTACAAAACGGGGAATGTTTCCAAACGTCCTGTTGGTAATGATGATATTGAAATTATTGCGAATCTTTTAAGAAAACAGAAACCAGACCAAATCTATGTCGCGGGTGACTTGTCTGATCCACACGGAACTCATCGAATGTGTGCAGATGCAATTATCGGTGCGTTAAAAGTTCTTGAAAAAGAAAACTTCGAAACTGAAGTCTGGCTTTACCGAGGGGCATGGGAAGAATATGAACCGCATGAAATTGAAAGAGCGGTCCCTCTCAGTCCTGAAATGACGGTTCGCAAGAAATTTGCCATCTTCAAACATGAATCCCAAAAAGATCAGGCTCTTTATCCCGGAAGTGATGATAGGGAATTCTGGGTTCGTGCAGAAGAAAGAACTAAAAACACAGCCCGGATTTATAATGATCTTGGCTTGCCTGAATATCATGCGTTGGAAGGATTTATCCTCTATCGAGGCCAATTATAAGACGTTTTATCGCGTATCTTCATTGCTGGTAAAGAGTTGTGGCTATTCTTGGTGGCTGACAGTTCTTTTTTATGCATTCGAAGAAGACCCCTGATCCTTCAGAATAGTTTGAAAACAGTATTAAAATTGTTTTTCAAGGAGTTATTCAGCAAATACCTCTGAATAATTTGAGTTGGTGTGCAATTTTTGCAATCTTCCTCTTCACAAAAAACACCATTTTCAATAAAAACCTTAACTGTATTGATTTAGGTGCAATTTCCCCCTCAGGAAATTCAGGATTGACCCTTCAACTCTCAATGGATGGAGAGATAATGCTTTTTAACCGACAAATATTTCTGGCTTCATTTTTATCCCTGGCTCTTTTCATCATTTCAGGATGTGGCAGTTCAGATAGTAACTCTGAAACTTCAAAGTCGCCGGATGACAATAATTCTGAACAAACAGTTGATTCCAAATCACCTACGAAAACAAACGATCAAAATAGCGAATCAATCAATCTGGAAACGGCTGCAATTCCTAACCCAGCTGCCAAAGGGAAGAAGGAAGAAGTCAAAAAAGTTGACCCCCTGATTATTAAACTGAGAAATATTCATGCCTTGAGACGGAGTCCATTTCCAGAAACAAAAGATCCCAAAAAACTGGCCGGATTAAAACTGGACCGGTATCGAGATGTGATTGATCAGCTGATGCCTATTATTGGAAAAACTCTAGCAGACCCGGATAGAGAAAATATTTTTCTGGAATCAATCCGAACCATGATCGATTCCCGGCTAAAAGCAGCTTTACTGGGTGATCAGGAACAAATTGATGCTTTATTTGCTGACGCAGAATCAATGTATAAGAAATCCAAAACGTCTCCTGCAGTCGCTAAGGCTGCACCGGATGCAGGACTTGCAGTTGTTCATTTCTCTCATGCAATTGCCCGAAGTAATAGCAAAAAAATCCCTGAATTCACAAAACAGGCAAGGCTTTTTGCAACACGATTTCCCAAGTACAAAACATTTACCGTACCCCTTCTCTACTCTGCTGCCTGGAGCGCTGAACTCCACAAGATGAACGATGAAGCAATTAACTGCTACACGATGATTCGTGATGAATTTCCAGATACTCGACAAGCAATTCAATCGACAGCGATTCTCAGGCGGCTCACCCTGCCAGGAAAATCAGCCCAGATATCAGGCTCTACAATCGACGGAGATCTCTGGAATCTTGACGACCATAAAGGGAAAGTTGTTATGGTTGTCTTTTGGGATTCCAAAACTGATCAGTTTCAAAATATCTGTCCTGAATTAGTTAAAATCTCCGGTCATTATGCAAAAAACGGGCTCCGTACCGTGGGAATTAATCTGGATAAGGATGAGTCAAAAGCCAATATTATGATCGAAAAATATAATATCAATTGGCCTCAGATCTTCTACCCGGAACCTAATAAAAGACGCTGGAATAACTCTATGGTCGTTTATTACGGGGTTCGTGATATTCCCGCTGTTTGGTTGATTGATCACCAGGGAATTGTGACGAGCACTAACGTTAAAATGAAAGACCTTAAAAAACAGGTGGAAAGTCTTCTGATCAAAAAACAGAAAAGCAAAAAGAGGAAGAAATAAAAAGCTGCTCTAGTGCTGCTTTAAAATTAATCATTCCCCTCAAGCCATCCGAATGCCCGGTTTGAGGGGATTTTTATTTCGAGACTGCTTATATTGACTATTATTGCACCCAGCCGGAAAACTTCATTTTCAAGCGACATTCTTATTCTGAATAACACCCTCTTCATCAGGTGCATCCTGAATAAAATATTCTATTTCAACAGGGCATTCTTCTTCAAGATTTTCGGATCGCCTGATTTCAAGTCTTGCACCATACTTTCGAATTTCTGCAACCCGCACTTGAACAGATAACTCTGAAATCGTTTCACATTCAATGCAGGGCATTTCTTTAAAAGCTGGGCAAAAACTTAAATGGACCGTTTCTGTTTTGATTCCTGCTGGAATAATCAGGCGAGCCATTCCTTCCATCGTTTCGGTTCCATCTTGCTGTTTTGAACGTGACATACGATGCAGAATGCCATTATCTTGCTCTTCCTGATTCGGAAGGTCCTGAACCTTTTCTAGTTGAATTGGACTGAGAATTTCTTCATGATTTGATCTAAGTTGATTTTCAAAATTCGATGTTGAATTCTCATTTTCTTTTGAGACCGACAGAACTTCTTCCCGGCTCTGACCTCGAATATCCAGTCCAAGAATAATCACTGTTTCCAGGGTAATGATTCCCAACGTGTAAAGAATTCCCAGGACGTTTGATTGCTGAAAAAACAGATTGAAAACAGGAGCGATACAGAGGCTTATTGTCAGAAAATTGAGCTTCAATCCTCTTTTTAGAATGGTCCCTTTTTTATTCAGAAGTTTCCAGACAGCAATACAATTGACTAATGAGAAGAAAGTGACAAACAAGAAGATCATTGAATTACGATGTTCTTGTCCTGTTTTTTCGGTCACTTCCTTTGCAATGAATAGAATATTGACCAGAATTGATGCAACAATGACCCCGAAAGCGAAGTTTTGAGAGCTTCCTTTTCCTTTTTGTCGGTTTATCCAGCTTTGCTCAGTTATCATTTGACTTTTGGTCCTGCCTCTAAAATATTCCTTTTTGCCATTTGCAGAATGGAATTTTATAGAATATAAAATTTTTGAGAAAGACTAAAAATGTCAATATGGGTAAATTGTGGGTGTTTTATACTATTATTTCAGTGTCATTATGTCAACCATTCTGCTAAATAGAGTACACGCATAGATATTATGCACAGTTGTATATTTTTATTCTTGACATTGTTTATATATCTGATCAGACTGATATCAGTATTAGTTTTAGGGATGTTCGTTCACAGATTCACATTTGTAGATTAGGTGATCAATCTGGTAGCGATTTATGAGTCCAAAAAACCTGGAATCAGGTTGATTTATAGAATACTTCAGGTACTCCGTTAAGAGAGGTTGAGTACTTGGCCCCATCTCATTTTTTTAAAGGAACAATTGATGATTAACAGTACTGTAAAACCTGCTTTAACCGCCAGACAACGAGAAATCTATGAATTTCTTAAAGACAAAATTATTAATCGCGGGTATGGTCCAACAGTTCGGGAAATAGGTTCTCATTTTGGAATTCGATCTCCTAATGGCGTGATGTGCCATTTGAAAGCACTTGAGAAAAAAGGGTTAATCACCCGTGAGTCTCATATGTCGCGTGCGATCCAGTTGACTGATCTTCCTAAAAAACGAATGAGTCTTCCGTTACGGGGACAAATTGCTGCAGGAAGTCCGGTTTTAGCTGTTGAACAGGATGAATCTGTTGATTTCAGTGGACTATTTGAATCGAGTGATCATTATTGCCTGAAAGTCAAAGGCGAATCAATGATTGAAGATCAGATCGCTGAAGGTGATTATGTGATTGTTCGTAAGCAGGATGTCTGCAATGATGGCGAGATTGTCGTTGCTTTGGTTGATGGGCAAGAAGCAACTTTAAAACGTTTCTATAGAGAAGCAGACCGGATTCGTCTGGAACCTGCCAACTCCTCCATGCAACCAATTTACTCCAGTAATGTTGATATTTTGGGCGTTGTTACAGGCGTTGTCCGACAGTACTAGGAAATCTTGAGTACTAGAAACACCTTAAGATCCTGAAATATTTTCAGGTTACTAATCCAACCAAAAGCACCGGCTTATAACAAGCTGGTGTTTTTTTATTGGTGTGGAATCTTATGTCCCGGGATCGTAATCGGTTTGCAGTAATTCTTTTGCAATCACCAGAAAACGGGATACTTTTTCTTCAATATCCTCAATCTGGTTGCCAACCGAATTCAATTCGTTCTCTTCCCCAAGCCTTTCCAGACGCTCTGCGACTTCTTCTGCTTCAAAATACCCGAAGGTTCGCATAGCCCCTTTAAGAGTGTGCGAAAAGCGGGCGAATTCACGCGAATCATTATTATTTAAAGAGTTAACCATTCCTTGAATAAGTGATGGGTATTCTTCAAGGAATGCATCAATCACATCCCGCAGAAGTTCTTCATCTCCACCTGCAGCTTTCAAAGCCAATGACCAGTCAAAAGATGAAGAATGAAGATAAGCCGTTTTGGGATCTTTAAAAGAAATACGATCAGGGAAGAACTTGCTAATCGTTTCATAAACCTGTTTTGCCCGGACAGGTTTAACAAGATAATCATCCATTCCAGCCTCAATACAACGTTCCCTGACTCCTTTCATTACTTCAGCAGACATGGCAACAATGGGGATGCGGTTTCCGGTTTCTTTTTCTAATTCACGAATAGCACGAGATGCTTCAAAACCATCCATTTCCGGCATCTGTAAATCCATTAGAACAATGTCAAATTCATCTTCAGGAAATTTTTCCAAAGCTTCCCGTCCATGATTTGCAACCGTGATCATGTGATGATGTTTTCCAAGCATGCCAAGAGCAAGTTTCTGGTTATAGTAGCTATCTTCAACAAGAAGAATATTCAAACCTTCCACATGCTGAATGGAATTACTATCCATCACTTTCATATCTTCAGCCGAAAATGAAATATGTCCTTCACCAGATGCAACACTCATCACAGCATCCAGTAGTTCAGACTGGTTGACCGGTTTCAACAAATAAGATGAGGCACCTGAAAGTTAACTTTTTGTAATTCCTCCTGAATCACCTGAGTTTAACATCATGATAACGGGAGTTGTGTTCCCATCAGAGTTGTTAAGATACCCTTCAATAAAATCAAACCCGGAAGAATCAGGCATATGGGAATCAACAAGAATAAGATCAAAAGACTCCGTTTTTTGAGAGAGTTCCTTCAGCGCATCTTCTGAGGATGAAACGGATTGAACAGAGACATTCCAATGGTTCAAAGTTTCAGAAATGGAATGCCGACTTGAAGAATTGTCATCGATAACCAGTACTGAAATTCCAGATACAGCATTGATATGATTCAAATCTGCAAAAGAAGTTTTATCTTCAGTCAGACATAGTCGGAAAGTTGCAAAAAAAGTACTTCCTTCATTCAGTTGACTTTCACACCAGAGATTTCCTCCCATCAATTCAACAAGACGAGAACAAATCGTTAAGCCGAGTCCTGTTCCACCAAATTTTCGAACAATCGAACTGTCTGCCTGTTCAAAAGCATGAAAGAGTCTTTTTCTTTGTTCCTGTGAGATTCCGACACCTGTATCAGCAACGGATAAAACAATCTCGAGACATGAATCATCCTTACTCTGAATTTTTACGGAAACTACGATTTCACCTTTTTCAGTAAATTTAATTGCATTTCCCACAAGATTGATAATCACCTGCCTGAACCGAGTGGGATCACCAACAACATTTGAGGGAAGATTTGGATCAATAGAGGAAACAAGTTCCAAATGACGCTGATGCGCCTGGACGGATAAAGACCTTAAAGCTCCTGCAATGATTTCTCGAATATTAAATTCGACACTTTCTGTATCAAGTTTTCCGGCTTCAATTTTGGAAAAATCGAGAATGTTATTAATCAAACCTAAGAGTGAATCAGCAGAGTCCTGAACAATATTAAGGTATTCCCGCTGTTCTGACGACAGGTTTGAATCAAGCAGCAGGTCGGTCATTCCAATGATGGCATTCATCGGTGTTCGGATTTCGTGGCT
>JAJRVU010000192.1 GCA_024277145.1 Planctomycetota bacterium | reverse complement strand
TTGGATTGGATGCATTGCAAAATTATAGACGACAGCCAGTGTCTCTCCATTTTTTTTATTCAATCGGAGAATACCAATTTCATGATCAACCGGACCAACAGAAGCAACCTCTTCATCAGGAGGTAGGGAATAGGCATGACGGACATCAATTTCAGTCCCATTTTTCATTTTCAACCGTCGGTTTTCCATGACCCGATCTTCAAAACCAGATCCAACCCCCACATCAACAGGTTCCATCTTTTTTAAAGCTTCCCTGACAGCCTGGATCGATTTACCTTCGACATCGGAACATGGTACGCCGTGGCAATGACTTGCATTTGCCATCACATTCGCAGGTTTAATATTAAATTCTTTTAGAAGTTTTGCTCGAACTGTTGGAAGATATTTATTAGTAACTGCCCCAATTTCTCCAATTGCAACAACATCAAGGGACATGATGACCAGAGTTGTGGAGCCATTTTTAATGACCAGTGCTCGTACATACATGGTGTCATTAACAAGCAAACCATCACGTTTGGTGATATCAACTTTGGCAGCCCCTGCATACAGTTGATCTGCATGGAGGAAACTAACAGAAAAGGAATTGAAAAGTACGACTGTGAATAAAAACAGGATCGTTTTTATATTGAACAATTTAGCAAGTTGATTCATGGTCTGTTTCTCCAATAAATTCGGGTGATAATATAAGCTACTATCACGACTAAGTGGAAGAAAGACCGCAGTTTAATATTTCTGTTGAATTAGACAGAAATCAATAATTAATCCCATTTTGTATTAGAAACTATACTTTGGCAAAATATAATTATACTTTTTTACGTTTAATTATTTGAGCGATGATAGAAATTCGAGCAAGTCTGCAGCCTGCTGAGGTGTGAGATCTTTAATTAACATTTCCGGCATTAATGATTTTTTCTGCTCCTGAATTTCTTCGATCTCTCCTGTTGGAATCTCAATAATTATATGTTCCGTATTTTTGAGGACAACTTTCTTTTTATCTCGGCTTAAAAGAAGACCCGTATAAATTTTCCCTTCTTCTGTTTGAACAAGATATGTTGCATATTCTTTTTCAATTTTACGGGAGGGATAGAGAATGTTCTCTAGAATCTGTACTCGATTATATTTTTTGCCGACAAGGGTAAGATCTGGCCCGAGCATTTTTCCCTGTTTCTGGATTTGATGACAGTTTCTGCAGAGCACCCCCGGCATTTTCAGAAACAGTTCCCGACCTGCATGCGGTCTCCCTTTGATTTTAAGAAATTCCTGTTGATCGAAGATTTTCCCCAACCTTTTAACACGATCTTCTTCAGGGATAAACTGCTCAAAAAGATCACGAACATAAGGATCAGGATTTTTGACTGCTTTGGAAACAAGTTCATCTGTTGTCTTCTTTGAAAGTTTATTTTTCTCTATCAGTTCAAGAAGCAACATGGCATTACCCGGAGAATCGAGTAATTTTTCTGCTTCAATCAGGCTCATTGAAGACTTGTCGAATAAACTCTTTTGTTGCTTAAGAACATTTTGATGTCGTAGAATTACAGCTAACTCTGCTTTATTAGAAGTTGGGGTTTTACTTTTGATTCCTTTTGAAACAGGAAGTTGTCGTATCCATTCCCGCAATAAACTGACTCCTTCTTTATCAACCAACGTTGAACCAAGATGAGGCATGCGTCCCGGTCCCAATTTGGATACTCGGTAAAGAAGGACTGACTGAAATGGATTTCCCGGCATAACCAATCGTCCATTAGAAATCCCAAAATCACCCTGGAGCGGAATTTCATTTATCAGATTGGTTTTGTTTTTTTCAGTGACAAATTCCAATTCGATTTTTGCATTCCCACCACCAGCAGAGATATGACAATGAGCACAATTCGCATGAAGGTAAGATCGTGCTCGATCGTTAATATTTTTTGATAGGTCATAGGGAGAAACAAGGTTTTCAGAATCTTTAGCCGATTTTTTAAGTGGTTTCTCAAACAGACCAATATGATCGAATGCCCGAATTTGATTATCTACAACCCCTGAGTAATCATGATTTTTGTTTAATTGAAGAGTTGTCAAGCCGAGGACAAAATTGGCAGCACGCGAATGACAGACCATACACTCTGATCGCCCGGGAATATTCCAAGTATGAGTTTTTTTCGAGCCATTGTCCATCAATGAAAGCTCGAATGATTCTCCTTGACCGGGAACAAGGAACGCATCTGTCTGCTCTGAATTCCATCGGTACGAATAGCCATACCATTCCCCTGATTCTTTTGTCAGGATTCGCGTTTCAATATGCTTTTTACTTTCAGGATTTGTATTGTCCATTTGCATGGATATTGTTTGAACAGCAACCGTTCGATCAGAAAAGTCCCAACCTCGATTCTCTTTCCAGGTTATTTTCTCTTCATCTGGAATGGCCAGAAACCGTTCAATCGAACATCCATCATTCCACGTTGATGCATTCACGGAATATGGAATCACTCCCGGTGAGGTTTCCTGTTTTGATACAGATGTGAACAGTCCTGTCTCACTTAGTTTTTTTGGAAATTCTTTATCCGACGATTTTTGCTTTTGTGGAACCAGATGAAGAATTTCTCCCGTGAGCGCAACGGAATAAATTTCCCCTTTGTGATCATAGCCGAATGAAGGAACTTGCCAATTTGTGCGTGCAAGAATTTGATGATTCACAACCTGATTATTTTTGTACTGGAATCCCCATACCGTTCC
>JAJRVU010000191.1 GCA_024277145.1 Planctomycetota bacterium | reverse complement strand
TGAAGGTGTTGCTTTGCAACCTCGATTTGAAGATGCGGGAGGGCATGCACATGGAATCAAAGTTCCCGGAGGAACAATCTGGCGGTTTTCTCCCGACGGAAAACAATGGACATGCGAAACAGCAGGATTCCGAAATGAATACGATTTTGCCTTCAATCAGGATGGCGACATGTTTTCTTTTGACAGTGATATGGAATGGGATGTCGGAATGCCCTGGTATCGCCCGACAAGAATTAATCACTGTATTCCCGGAGCGGAATTCGGCTGGCGAAGTGGATGTGCAAAATGGCCTGAAACATATTTTGACTCTTTACCCGGAACTGTCGACGTTGGTCGTGGTTCACCAACAGGGGTCGTGTTTTATAACCATCACCAGTTTCCAGAAAAATATCGAAACACAATGATTTCCTGTGATTGGTCTTTAGGGCGAATTCTGGCTGTTTCACTCGATCGCGATGGCGTGACATACAAGGGAAAGTACGAAACCTTGATTTCTGGAAACCCTTTGAATGTTGCAGATGTTGAAGTGACTCCTGATGGTTCCCTCATGATTGTAACAGGGGGAAGAAGAACAGAAGGAGGCATTTATGTGATCCGCTATAAGGGAGCGAAAACAAAAAAATCATCCGCAAAAACAGTCGCTGAATTAATCTCGCTTCCTCAGGTACAGTCAGCCTGGGCAAGAGAATTTGCAACTCAGGTAAAAAAAACATCAGGAGTTAAATGGAACTCCGAACTGTTATCTGTTGTGAAGTCAGGAAAACCGGAAGAAAGAATCCGTGCCTTAACATTGCTTTCTCAGCTTGGTCCCAAGCCGAGTAAAGAAATTCTCATCGGGCTTGTAAAAGAAAATAATCCACAGGTTGCACAATTTGCACTGCTTCTATTAGGAAGTCATACAGGCGTTGATGTTGCAAACTGTTTTGCAACTGCATTAATGAGTACTCACCCGATTGTTCAAAGGCGTGCTTGTGAAGCTTATGTTCGTAGTGGAATGGTGCCACCCGCTGAAGCGTTGGTCAAGCTGCTGGGAAGTCCTGATCGCTGGTTACGATATGCTGCCAGAATTGCACTGGAACGGGTTGATGTCAATGAGTGGAAAGATGATATTCTTAATTCAAAAAATCCTCATGTTCTTCTCACCGGATTACTGGCTTTAAATAAAGTCGGTCTGGATGTTCTTTCACCTTCAGAAGCAATTCAATATGAATGGAGTTTACTGAATGGTGATAAAGGAAAACTTTCTGATGAGCAAAAACTGGAATTAGTCAGGATGATTCAGCTTTCTTTGATCGGAAAAGGAAAGAATGAATTGCTTGGTGACATTGGACAGAAATATCTCGAACAATTTCCAACAGGAAACCGAGCCTACGACTTTGAGATTGCAAGAGTTCTAGCCAAGTTGCAGGTTGCAGATGCCACCGAAAAAATTATGACATTGATTGAAAAATCAGATAGTCAAAAGGAACAGATTCATTATGTCATGACCCTGTATTACCTGAAATCGGGATGGACTTTTGATTTAAAAGCCAGGCTACTTGTTTGGTACCAGAAAACGGAATTCTGGGAAGGGGGAAACAGTTTTGGTCGGTATCTGGCGAATATTGTTGGTGCAACTCTGGATCGGTACCGCCCTGATGATCGAAAAAAACTGTTGGCACACTGGAAAGGAAATCTGTTCGCAGCCCGGTTAGTTATCAATAACAGCACTGCAGATCAGGTACAGGATTATGATCAAGTGGTTGAAGGAATTCTAGAAGAAGTCAGGAAGTCAGAAAACCCTTCTCAGTATAGTAGCTTAGTGACAGCTGCCATTAATTCACTTGGAAAAAATATTGATGCAGCATCACAAAAAATATTAAGAAGCCTGTTTGATAGTTACCCTGATCAACGCGATTTACTAACCCGGGCACTTTCTAAAGCAACAAATTCTGAGAACTGGCCTTATTTTATTCGGGGTTTAGCCACCAACGATAAAACTACGCTTCAGCTTTGTTTGTTAGCTCTTAAGAAAACAAAAAATGGCTCACCAAAACCTGATGATATTCGAACGATTATTCTTGCGATGATGAAAATTGATCCTAAAAGTGGGAATAACGTGATCGCATTATTAACACGATTAACTAAGAAAGCTCCAGAAAATCCAAAAGATTTTCAGGCTTCAATTGCTCATTTTCAAAAAGTGTATACGAAGAAATATCCGAATGAACCAGAAGCAGTTCTGCTTAAGTCGGACAGTTCCAAATCAAAATACACCGTTGCTCAGGTTCTTAAATTTCTGGGAAGTCCTAAAGGGAAAAGTGGTGATGTGAAACTGGGAAGAGAAATCTTCAAGAAAGCAAAATGCATTAAATGTCACCGCTTCCTGAATGAAGGGGATTCCGTTGGGCCAGATTTAAGTACGATTCGAAAACGATTCCAGGTAAAAGAAATTGTTGAATCTGTTTTGTTTCCTTCCCAGGTGATTTCTGATCAATATCGAATGGTATCTATCGTAACGGATGAAGGTCTGATCCATAACGGAATGCCCGTTGCTTCTGTTAATGAGCCCGGCAAATTAACCTTGTTGCTTTCAGATGCGACAAAAATATCCATCTCAAAGGATGATATTGATGAGCAGGTCAGTTCCAAAATCTCTGTTATGCCGGAAGGAGCGTTTAAAGAATTGTCCCTGAAAGAAATTGCGGATTTGTTTGCCTTTTTAGAAACGAGCAAATTCAATCAGGCACCTGCAAAGTCAAAATAATCTATAATTAACATTATAATTACGATCGGCAGATGAATGGTAACATTGGTCTGTCGATTTTTTTATGATACTATTAATACGTATTCTCGTTTAAAATATCGATTCCAGATGATTTCAGAACGATCATTTAGAAAGTAAAACAGGGAACCACAGATGAACTCAGATAAACACGAATTACATTTAATAGAAAAAAGAATTGATACCACGAAATTCACGAAGACACCAAGAAAAAACTTTTAGGTGTAGGGTCTGCTTTGCAGACCATCAAGAAAGATTGCGTTATAATATGTCTGGTCTGCACAGCAGACCCTACTAGAACACGAATTTCTTCGTGATAAATAAAAAGAGATTTGTTGAATCGGTTGCAATAGTTGATCCCGGTCTCCGCGGCTTTGTGATCTCTGCGTGAGACCTTTTCTTTTTTTAAATCTGTGATTATTTGTGTGGATCTGTGGTTCTAAAAGAGGAATGTAATCTTTTTTTTACTGCTCAAATAAATAATTATAAGAACGCGATAACTTAGAGTCGAATTGGTATAATTCAGCTTCATCCTGAATTCAATGAGAAAATTTCGAAAGTAGATAATGGCTACCAACGTTACGCCACAATATAGAAAAGCGGAAGAGGAATATCGTAAAGCACAAACTGCAACAGAGCAGGTTGAGTGCTTGCAGTTAATGTTAAAACTTGTTCCCAAACATAAATCCTCAGAAAAATTACAAGCTGATTTAAAAACCCGATTAAAGGAAGCCAAAGAGCAAGTCCAGAAAGAAAAGTCGGCTCCTGTTTCCAAGGCGAGCTATCGTTTTTCGAAGCAGGGAATTGGGCAGGTGATTATTATTGGTGCTCCCAATTGTGGAAAAAGCAGACTGCTTAAAGAATTGACGAATGCAGAACCGGAGGTGGCTGATTATCCTTTCACCACAAGAGAGCCTATGCCTGCGATGATGCCTTGGAATGATGTGAAAGTTCAACTCATCGACACACCGCCTGTTACGGATACTCATATTGAACCCTATATCGTCAACATTGTTCGATCAGCTGACTTGGTTCTCCTTTGCTTTGATGGAAGTTCTGACGATGCCCCAGAAGAAACGGTAGCAGTTTTAGAACAGTTGGAGTCCAGAAAAACATTTCTTTCGCGTGAAAATGGATTTCATGAAGACGATTTTTCCAAAGTCAGTATCAGAACCATTTTAGCAATTACACATTCAAAAGAGCCGGAATTACAGGATCGGCTGGATTTTCTGGATGAAATTAAAAAGACCGATTTTCACCAAATACAAATAGAACTTGATTCTCCCGAATCTATTGAAGAACTCCGAAACCTGATTTATGAGAAATTGGATCTCATTCGCATTTATACAAAAAAACCGGGTAAACCTGCTGAAAAGAAAGACCCCTTTACCATTCCTGTTAAGGGAACAGTTGAAGACCTTGCTGGTAAAGTTCACAAGGAACTGGCCGAAGATTTAAAGTACGCCAAAGTGTGGGGTGAAAATGTGAGTGATGGGCAAACGGTGGGAAAAGATCATCCTTTGATTGATGGTGATATCGTGGAGTTGCATGTATGAAAATTCGAAACTTACTCCGTCAGTTCAAGGTAAGGGTCAATTCCCATTTCGTCATACAGTTCTGTTTTTTGTTTTTCATTTTTGAGGAGCATTTTTCTGGCTTTGCGATGTGATTTTTCCAGCTTCTTTTGTGTCTTCCTGAAAAGAGAAATCCAACTACCTGACATTTCACCTTGTTTGTCCGGTTTTGCAGAACGAATCCATTTGTCACGTTTTGATTTTTCGTGAACTCGAAGAACTTCGTCTTCCATTGAAAGGAAAAATTGAAAGGATCCTGGGTCTCCCTGTCTTGCAGATCGTCCGACCAGTTGGCGATCAATTCGGGCTGAGCTATGCATCTCTGTTGCAATCACGTGTAACCCGCCATTTTTTCTGACGTCGGGATGGAGTTTGATATCGGTTCCTCGTCCTGCCATGTTTGTTGCGATGGTGACGCGTCCCGGTTCACCCGCTAGTGAAACAATTTCAGATTCTTTTTCGTGGTACTTTGCATTCAAAATCTGATGCCCGACTTTCAGTTTTTTCAGGATGTCTCCCAGTTCTTCCGATGCATTAACGGAAGGGGTTCCCACAAGAACGGAACGTTTTTGGTCAAGCATATTTTTTATAGATAGAGCGACTGCATGCCATTTGTCTTCCAGGCTGATAAAAACTCTTGCAGGTTGATTGGTACGAATGCATTTTTTGTTAGTGGGAATTCGGCTGACTTTTAATTCGTAGGTTTTGGAAAGTTCTTTTTTTGCCTGTATTGCAGTTCCTGTCATTCCGGCTAAATGAACATATTCACGGAAAAAGTTTTGTATGGTTACTTTTGCAGCCTGTCCGGTTTCTGCTGTGATCGGGACCGTATCCTGCGCTTCGACTGCCTGGTGTAATCCATCCTGCCATTTTCGACCTTCCATCATGCGCCCTGTTGATTCATCAATGATAACGACTTCGTCTTCATAAATAACGTAGTCGCGATCTTTCACGAAACCAAGTTTTGCAGTGATCGCTTTTTCAACAAACGAATATATTTTTTCCGTGTCCATCACATCCAGAAGGGAAGGCTTGGGCATCAGGATCACTTTTCGACATCCTTCATCCGTTAAAAATGCAGAACGTTTACCCGGTTCATAAATATAATCTTCCGGCGACAGTTGATTGATCGCTCTTTAACTCCAACGAAAAAGATTGACCGTGGCTGCATCGTTAGGCATATGAAGGCCAATGATCAGTGGAGTCACTGCTTCATCAATCAGGATGCTGTCTGCTTCATCAATTAAAGCAAAATGGTAACCACGTTGTACGGGAGTTTTATCATCGCTTGATTCCGGATTGCTCCATCGAAAATTTCTTGAGTGTCTGGTGCTGGCTCCTTTTTTGAGTCGGTCTCTTAAAAAGTCAAAACCCATTTCAGTTCCGGTGCCATAGGTGATGTCTTTCCTGTAAGCTTCCCGTCGTTCATCAGGTTCCATTGATGAAAGAATACACCCGACAGACAGCCCCAGTTTTTCATAAATTTTCCCCATCTCTTTGCTATCTCTTTCAGCAAGATAGTCATTCACCGTAATCACATGGCAACCTTTTCCAGAAAGGGCTCTGAGATAAGCAGCAAGAACAGCCGTGATCGTTTTCCCTTCTCCGGTTTGCATTTCTGCAATGTGGCCTTCAAACATCGCAATCCCACCCATAAGCTGAACCGGAAAATGTTTGATGTTGAGTGCACGAAATGTTGCTTCCCTGACAAGTGCATAAGATTCGATCAGGATTTTATTGAGATCGATACCACTTTTTGCTTTCCCCTGAAGCAGGCGGCCTTTTTGAAGCAATTCATCATTCGATAAGTCAGTGTAAGTTTCGCTTAATCGAACCATCTTTTGCGCGGTATTTCTCCAACGAGAAAGACGACTTTTTTCCAGATGCCCAGCTTTTTTCACAAGATGGTAGGCTTTTGCTGCACTGTTTGACATCTTGGAAAAGGGCTTTCAGTAGATTGGATTATTCAGGAAAATTAATTCAGGGATATCTTATTTTCTGAGATTTAGGGGACAAGGTCAAATCTAAATGAGAATGAAGTGAACCTGAAAAGGATATTATGCTTCAAATAACATAACAAATGAATTATATGGGTTAGTGAAGATCAGAAAAGGGTGATATCACAGCGGTTGGCATGGAAAGAGGCTCAAACGATGATGATTTCCCGGTATTTTACGAATTCAGAAGAATTTGAGATTTCTGTAAATGATATCAGGTACTGGATTTGCAGTTGAAACCGGGGATCGTTAAAATCTGGCTTCAAGGGTTGAAATGACCCTTAACGATCTCAGCTTCGACTGTCTATTTTTATTATGCTGAGGTCATTAGGAATGAATATACGCCGGAGTGGCGGAATTGGCAGACGCACGGGACTTAAAATCCCGAGTCCGTAATGGGCGTGCGGGTTCGAGTCCCGCCTCCGGTATATTATATAAATAGGGTGTTTCGTTATTATAGCGGAATCCCCTTTTTTTGTGATTGAAAGTTCGTGGGGGCAATATGGGGGCAAGATTGTGTTAATAGGGCACTAACATTTGCATAACCAGTTTGGCAAAAAATTCTTGCTTTTCTTGAAGTTGTTTTGGGATCATAACAACTGGATGACTAGAACTCAGGTAATAACAAATCCATCCACTTTATCTATGGTCAAGTAGATATGGCTTGGGGATTCAATTCTTTTTAGTGTTCAGAGAGCTATATAAATCGTAATTTCTCTAACAGTTAGATTCCTGTATTTTTGCCGTTTTAATACCCTACGGTTCTGAAGTCCGTATCTTCAAACGAATTAAACCTGAAGCATCATTTTTTCTTTAGTGAACATGCGATTGGGAGTATTTTGGGAGTGAGCAGGATGACTGTTGCTGACATTGTTTGACATTAAACAACAGCAAGAAAAATTGGTTCTGAACTTCTGTTCGATGTGATCAGCACTGCGTATGAACGGATGAGCCTGATTGTAACAAGCAATTTGCCATTTGAAAACTGGACTGAAGTTCTTGGCAGCGAACGCCTGACCGGAGCGACACTTGATCGACTGACGCACCGTTGTCACATTCTGGAAACGGCTGGTGAAAGTTATCGTTTACAGGATGCCAAACGGCGTCGCACAAAAGAACGTAATGCAAAAGATGGTCGCTCAAAACAAAGCTGTACAAAACGCTCAAGCAGCGGGTCGAACAAGACGAAGTAAGAGAAAGACAAACATTCTTCCGAGCCCCGATTTATGGGGAATCCCATCCCGACTCGCAAGAAATCCTTCACAACCAGCGCTACACTATTCAACCGGAAAGCGCTACACTTTCTCACCGTTGTTTACAAATCGCCGTTTTCACCCTCTGGTATCTCCCAAAAACGAATCTCCTCCTTATCGCTAGCGAAAATTCTACCCTCATTTGCTAAGACGTATTGAACGGGATGCTCATGTTCAAATCGATGAGTTTCTTTTCCATTTTTCACTTTCACCAAACGTACTGAGTTCTTCCCTGCGATAGCGATTAGCATTTCTTTATCATGCACAATTGAAAATGAGTTTAGGTTGCTTGTCTTTAACTTTAGGTAGTTAATCAACCTGACTT
>JAJRVU010000190.1 GCA_024277145.1 Planctomycetota bacterium | reverse complement strand
TGGAAGATTTTTTTAATATTTCTCTTCTCGATATTTCGTCATTGAAATTCATTAATTCAGCCTCTATCACGATACTTGTTAGTCAATGTAAATAAATCGTTTCAGGTTAAACAATGCATGGGCAAAATCGTTCCATGCCTGTTTTTCTTTTAACCCCGGTTTAATTTGCTCAACTTGATTTTCGAATCTTTTTATATTCTTTCGGAATTGAACCAGCCTTTTTTTATCGACTTCTGATAATTTTTGAATAATATCGTCTTCAGAAATAAAAGCCTGATTCATCCGTGCAGAGGCATGAACTTCTTTTTCTGAAAGTGCCTTTAAATAAAGTCGGGCTTCCAAAATTTTTCCTTTTAGCAATCGGTTTCCCCCAGGAGTTCCATGCCTAAGCCCAAAAAGGATTTGTGAATCATTCGCTTTAAAGGATTGTGATGCAGATTTCCGTATCGATTTTCCGTACGGTTTTCCATTTCGATAACAACGAATTGTTCCATCCTGTTCATAAACAATTGTGATAAGAATCGGGTTATTGACTGCCTCTGTTTCATCCTGACCATTAAAATCGAGTGTTCGTTGAAAACTATTTGAACCAGCCAGCCAGCGTTTCGATTTTCTCTCCGCATACACCATCGAGTCAAACGTGATTCCATTTAATGTTTGAATTGTCATCACTCCGCCACCCGCCTGATCGAGTGTATCCAGCATGACCCACGCTTCCAACGTTTTTTCACGAACATCTTTTTTTATGGGAACCGTTTTCATGAACCCATTTCCATCAATAATTAATGCACCATCTTGAATGATGGCACTTCCATGTAATTTTCCGTGAAGGTTTCCAATCAGATCGTTCGCATTCCCGTTAAACTGCCAAAGGGAATCTGGAACAGGTTGATCCACAGAAATATCTTCCGACACCACGTTTTTTTCTTTAGCGAGTCCATCACGTGCAGGTTTAAGCAGGTTTTGAATTAGAATTTTCGTATTATTAATTTCATGAGTGACCGCTGCAAACTGTTTTACATCTTCTGAATATTGTTTCTTCAGGATGTTCAAATACTGAACAGATTCATACAGTTCCTGATGTGAAGGCGGGGCACCGAAAGCCTGCTTGTACATAAAGTTAACTCGATCTTCATCGGAAAGAGCAGGATACTTTTTAAACAGATTTTCAACCCATTTTTCAGATATTTGAATCACCCATTTGTTATTCAATAAAGTAAGTGACTGGGCGGGAACATTCGTAATATCACGCCTCCCTTTTGTTGCAAACGGAACCGGTGCATCAAAGACCTTGAGAAATTCGTCAAGCGAATTCCGGCGAATCTTCATGTAAACAGATCTTTTCTTTCCCTGACCATTTGCAGAAAAACCGGGACCAAATTGAGATTGATCCAGTTCACCTGAAACCATCAGGAGTGAATCCCGAATTGCTTCTGCATCAAGCCTTCGTAAATTGGAATGAGAAAGCAACTGGTTGGAAGGATCAATTTTCAGTGCTTGCACGGAAACAATAGAATTCTGCTGAAACGTTTTTGACATCACCAAAAAACGAATCATCTTCTTTATAGACCATTGGTCTTCTTTCATTTTTGTCGCAAGAAAATCAAGAAGTTCCGGATGCGTTGGCTCTTCTCCCAACCTTCCAAAATTGTCTGTTGTTTTAACAATACCTTGCCCGAAAACATAATGCCAAAGCCGATTGACAATCACCCGAGAAGTGAAAGGGTTGTCTTCACGTAATAAATCTTCAGCCAGTTTCAGCCTGCCACTGTTTTTGGTTTTATACGGAGTGGGATCAATGGATTCCAGAAATCGTCTTGGAACAGGTTCTTTAAGATTTTTATGGTTTCCTCTTTCCATGAAAGGTTGATCAAAACTGTCTGCTTCCAGCAAACCGGGAGATCGTGTTGGAACAGGAATTTCTGATTCCAGTTTTCGATAACTTTCAATATTTGATTTAACTAATTGCATCCTGTTAAGCTGGTTCGGAAGAATTCCAGATCGTAAAAACTGATCAAGTAATAATGCCTGTGAATCTGTGATCTGATGACTTTTCCAGTTTTGTATCAATTGAACCAGAACATTTTCATAAACCTGGGCAAGATCTTTTAAAGAGTCGATTTTCTTATTATCTGCAACCTTAAATATTGGGTTAAGAGATTCTGATTGTGTGACACTCGGATCAAAAGTATTTTTCTTACAGATAATCACGTCCCGAACGCCAAACCAGGAACGCTGTTGACCAGTTACTAATACCGCCTGATCAGCTGCTGTCGAGATTTCCAAATGAATTTGGTCTCCCTTCCAATAACCGAGATCGAATTTTCGCCATTGCCATTTTCCATCAGAAATTCGGCCCACCTTATAGATGGTTCCACTCCTCGGATAGTTCTGAACGACATAGCGATTCATCGCAGAACCGGAGCCGATGGTTCGAAACCACAGGTCATATTCTCCATCCAGAATGATCCTGCGAGAATGAAGAATCCCTCGATGTTTGTTTGAAAACAAGTGAGAATAAACACCTGCAGGATAAATCCCTGTGATCAGTTGATCCCCGCTTTCTGCTAAATGGAACTCTCCTGCGAGAGAAGAAATTTCCGCTAACCCGGCTCCGTCACGAAACCATCCATCCTGATCCGCAGTCGACATATCCCATTTTCGGAAATATTTTTTTGACCGGAACTGTTGAAATTTCGCTTCTGATTTTTTCCAGCGAGCAACTTCTTCATTCCATATTTTTAAAACCGATTTTTCTGAGTGGCTCTTCGTAGAAACACTCTTCCAGAGATGAAAAGGATTTTCAGGGTTTTTCGCATTTTTGAGTATCTGTTGAATCTCTTTAGGTGAATCCAAAAGCGTTTTTGAAAGAGTTCTAGCGGAATCCAGCCAGACATCAGCGACCCCGGTTCGGATTTCTTTTTTAAGACCGGATAATTCTTTTTTGTGTAAATTCTGTTTCTCCGGAAGATTGACATCAATCGTTGCAGGTCGAGTGGAGCCAAGAATTCCAAACAACGCATAATAATCTTTCTGGCTGATTGCATCAAATTTATGGTTATGACAACGAGCACAGGAAACCGTCAACCCAAGAAATGCTTTTGAAAAAACATTTATTTGATCGTCCGTGAACCGTACTTTTTCATCCAACGGATCAGTCGGCGAAAAACCATGAAAAACCATTCTCCAATGAGCAATTCCCAATGCAGATTCATTGATACCAAGTTCACGATTAATTCTGGGATTGGATAACAAATCACCCGCAACATGTTCTTTGACCAATTGATCATAAGGAACATCCTGATTGATTGCACGAATTAGATAATCTCGATATCGATAGGCATGTGGAATTGCAGGGTCCCCTTCGGAACCATGTGTGTCCGTGTAACGAACCCAATCCATCCAGTGGCGTGCCCACCGTTCTCCAAAATGAGGTGATGCAAGATATTGATCAACCAGATTTTCATAAGCATTTGCGCTTTGATTATTTAAATACTTTTCGACTTCTTCTGGTGAAGGAGGAAGACCCGTCAATGCAAAAGAAAGCCTGCGAATCAGTTTTCGTTTTGTTGCATTTTTATTTGGGGCCAATTTTTTGTGGGCATTTTTTTCTGCAATGAATTGATCAACCGGATGAGAGGACCAGGAACTGAATCTGGAATGAGGAACAGTTGACTTGCGAACAGGTTGAAAACTCCACCATTCTTTTCTTTTATCCCGAATGGATTCCCACGATGCAGCCTTTGCTATTTCTTTTTCGCTCGGGGGATGATCACGCGGATCCGGTGCTCCCATTTTCAACCATTGCCTGAACTGTTCAATCGTTTTACGGTTTAATTTCTTACCCCCAACAGGCATTTCCAAGCCATCAATTTCGTGTCGTAACACCTTTAATAAAAGGCTTTTATCAGGGTTTTCAAAATCCACCAGTGACCCGTTTTCGCCTCCTTTACGAAAGCCCGTCCGATAATCCAATGCAACATCAGATTCTGAATCTTTCCCGCTGTGATGGCATTCATAGCAGTTTTTTACAAGGATCGGACGAATATGGTTTTCAAAAAACTCCAACTGTTTGGAAGTCAGTTTTTTTCCTGCCTGGCAACAGGGGATTAAAAACATTACTGCGTAGAAGAATCCCACTGTCAATAAGATTGTTTTATTCTGAATTAATCTGAATTCCAGCATTATTTCTCACTTATATCAGGTTATCGGTTCAATATTATTGCTGGCAAAATCAACTGACTATGAAAAGACTTCTTCCAAAGCTTCACGCATTATTTGAGGATCCGGATCCACTCCTGTCCATAATTGAAAGCCGATGACTCCTTGATTCACAAGCATTCCCAAACCATCCAGAACCGGACACCCTTTTTCTTCTGCAGTTTGGACAAGATGCGTTCGCGGAGGATTCGGAATGACATCTGCAACAACCATTTCTGGTTTCAAAGTAAAAAAATCAATAGCCAATTCAGCAGAGACATCCGGGTACAAACCAATGGAAGTTGCATTGATCACTACATCGGTTTCTTCAGGGATGGAAAACGGCCCATCCCATAAAACCAGCTTCGCTTTTGAATCTGTTTTTTCATTAAGCAGTTTCACAAGTGATTCACCACGCTCCTGCGAACGATTGACTATTGTAAATTCTGTTGCACCAGCGATCGCGGTTTCCACTCCGATGGCTCTCGCTGCACCCCCTGCACCAAAAATGACAACCTTTTTTCCAACAGGGTCAGTCACTTCTTTCAAGGATTGAACAAATCCTTTACCATCCGTATTTTCACCAATCAGCTTATCACCTTCTCGGATGATGCAATTCACTGCACCAATCAAGCCAGCTGCTTCAGTCGTTCCATCAAGATATTGGATCACTTCAACTTTATGTGGTATCGTCAGGTTTCCCCCTCGAAAACCCATCGCCCGTAAACCTTTCACTCCGTTTTCCAAATCTTCAGGAGAGACCTCAATCGTCAGGTATCGCCAATCGAGTTGATGATGTTTAAAAGCAGCTTCAATCATGTACTGCGTTGGGTTCTCTGCAACAGGTTGCCCAAAAACAGAGACCAGTTCCTGCTTGAATGAACGCGGGTTGTTCATTATTTATTCCTTAATATAATCAATAATAGTTTTTGAAATATCATAGTTTAAAAATTGTTGCCACATTTGAATATACACCCCTGAACAGGAGTTTCAACCCCCTGTAATTCAAGATTGATTCTATTCATAGCTGAAATTCGTAAACAACATCAGAAAGATTGAGAATCACCCTCTAATATCTTCTTCATATAGTGAATCAATTTACGTTGACTGCTTTGCCTGTTCTGTTTATCAGTAATTGGTTATGATCTTTTTCTCAAAGAATAATTAGAGCTGCCAAGTCAGAATAGAAAGAAAATGCCATGAGCAAAATTCGCTGGGGAATTTTAAGTACAGCTAATATTGGAGTGGTCAAAGTCATTCCAGCCATGATGCGCGGAGAGTTCTGCGAAATAACAGCCATCTCTTCAAGAAATCTTGCAAACGCTCAACAGGCAGCTAAAAAACTGGGAATTAAAAAAGCTTATGGCTCGTACGAAGAACTGTTAGCAGATCCGGAAATTGATGCCATCTATAATCCTCTGCCTAATCACCTTCATGTTCCCTGGTCCATTAAAGCGTTGGAAGCGGGAAAACATGTTCTTTGTGAAAAGCCTATTGGATTAACATCCGATGAAGGACAGGATTTGGTTGAAGCAGGAAAAAAACATCCTGAATTAAAACTGATGGAAGCCTTCATGTATCGGCATCATCCCCAATGGGTCAAAGCGAAAGAAATTGTCAATTCTGGAGGAATTGGAACGCTCCGAACAATTCAATCTTTCTTTTCCTATGGAAATCTGGATGCAGAAAACTATCGAAACGATCCTGCATTCGGCGGTGGCGGGTTAATGGACATCGGCTGTTATTCCATTTCTCTTTCCCGTTTTATATTTGATGCTGAACCAAAAAGAGTTTCAGGAATTGTCGAATTTGATCCTGAATTACGGGTGGATCGATTGGCAACCGCTTTAATGGACTTTGAAAAAGGAACATCCCAATTCACCTGCTCAATGCAAATAGTTCCTTACCAACGGGTAAATATTTTCGGAACTACCGGACGAGTGGAAATTGAAATTCCTTTTAACGCACCCCCTGATCGTCCCTGCATCATGTGGCATCAACAAGGTGACGACATAGAGGAAATTACTATTGAAACAAGTGATCAATACACCGTTCAGGGAGACCTTTTTTCACAGGCAATCCTGAACAACACACCTGTTCCCACTCCAATAGAAGATGCTGTCAAAAACATGCAGGTGATAGAAGCCATTTTTGAAGCAGGAAAAAATGAGTGCTGGGTCAATATCCAGACCTGAACATTAAACAGAAGGAAATGAATTATGAAGCCTGAATGATATATCATACTCTGGATTTGGTTAACAGGGGCAAGTCACTCTTGAATGGCAAATTTTCTATGAGTATCATGCAAGGGGATTGATGCTTCTGGATCATCATATATGAACAAGATCATGCAAGTGAAAACAAATGACAGATGCGAATTCTTTCAAATGCGAATTCTTTCAAACCGACTGAAAGCAATAACCCTCGTGTGATGAGGAGTTTAAAACCACGTTCGCAAAAACAGTGGGCGGGTTAATCGGATTTACGATAGGATGGTTATGCG
>JAJRVU010000189.1 GCA_024277145.1 Planctomycetota bacterium | reverse complement strand
TTCTTCCTGATGTGTGGTTGAAAAGCCACCCTGAATCCCGCCGACTTCAACGTCGCCAATGATGCTGTGGTCGTGAAAAATATTCTATTACACTAAGCCCACCGCCCCGTGTGTATGGTGAGACGGTTACAATAATTCTAACCACAGCAATTCTATTTCCTGACAATCTACTCTTGAATTCAATATAAACAAGGGAATTCTGCTTGTATTTATTGTATGCACAACATAATATCTCGAAAATAGATACATATTATTAAAAGGACCAACCGAGGAAGGATTCTCACAATGTCTATACTCACCAGCGAAATCGCAACAAAACTCAACGGATCACTCTCAGGAAACCCTGACCTTCTGATTCATGATGGCAAGTCCATTCAAAAAGCTGGTCCTGAAGAAATCACTTTCGTTGGTGACAAAAAAAATGTAAGCGAATTAAATCAAACCAAAGCGATTGCAGTCCTTGTCTCTGATGATCTAAAAGAAAAAATCACTCTTGCAGAACAAGACCAATTGAAGTGCATTATCTACGTTCCTGACGCACAGTCTGCAATGATTGAACTGCTTCAAATTCTCAGACCTCGAAAAACAGGCAGTTTCAAAGGTATTTCTGATCTGGCAACGGTTCACGAAACAGCAATCATTGGAAATGATACGGAAATTCATCCCGGTGCAATTATTGAAGCTGGTGTCACAATGGGCCAACGATGCAGAATCTTACCTGGTGTCCATATCGGTCTCGGCTGTCAACTTGGTGATGATGTCACACTCTATTCAAACGTTGTTCTTTATGATGATATTTCGCTCGGTGACCGGGTTTCTATCCATTCTTCCGCTGTGATAGGTGCAGATGGATTTGGATACCGCCTTGTAAACGGCAAGCACAAACGAATCCCCCACTTTGGCGGTGTTCGCATCGGAAACGATGTCGAAATTGGTTCCTGCACAACTGTGGATCGGGGAATGATTGAAGACACCGTCATTGGCGAAGGAACCAAGCTCGATAATCAAGTGATGATTGCCCACAACTGTGAGCTGGGAAAACACAACATTATGGTTTCTCAGGTAGGTCTTGCTGGATCAGTCACAACTGGAGACTACGTAGTCTGCGCAGGTGGCGTAGGAGTCGCAGATCATTTGCATCTTGGAACTCAGTCTGTCATAGGCTCAAAAGCAGCTGTTCACAGAAATGTTCCTGATGGGGAAACTCAGCTGGGATACCCTGCTGAACCTGTAGAACGAGCAATGAGAATTGTGATGGCTCAAAAGAAATTGCCTGAAATGAGGAAAGATCTCAGAGCCCTGCAAAAACAGGTCAAAGCAATTACTGAAAAAATGGAACAGCTTGAAAAAGAGAACATAGGCAACAAAGGAGATTCAGGGCAGGACATAACATCCGCTGCCTGATGTAATTTACCCCCTACTCTCATCTGAATAAACATTTCCTGCATGGATTCACCTCAGAATATTCATCCTGAAAAGGCATTGGTTACACTGCATTATTTGACACCAGCATTTTCAATACCAACCTGCTGAATCTGGTCTTTCCACAAAATCCATATTGATCTAATATCCCCCGCCTGATAACCGATAATCGGAACGCACCGGAAATTATCATTTCTTATGCAATCATCCCGACACATGCACAAACAGGCATTCACATCATTATTCGATCTTTCATCAAACATCATTTGGTCTCATTGTAAATGAATCAACAGATAAACATTTTAAAACCATTCCAAACTCCCAAGCGCATTGGCTTGCTGGCAGGTGGCGGACAGTTCCCCATCGTTTTTGCCAAAGCAGCCAAGCGTCAGGGACACTCCGTTTATTGCATGGGGGTTCAGGGAATGGTTTCGGATGAACTAGAAGATCTCTGCACGGAATATGCAGCTGCATCGCTCGGACGGATTGGTCGAACGATTCGTTTTTTCAAACGCGCCAAAGTTGACAGCATTGTGATGGCAGGCAAAGTTGAAAAAACAGTCCTGTTTCGAAAATTCACATGGATTTACCATCTTCCCGACTGGCGTGCATTTCATATGCTGTTTCGATATGCAGCGAAAGATAAAAAAGACGATACCCTTTTATTGGCGGTGATCAAAGAATTTGGTCGTGATAACCTGAAATTTGAATCCGCCCTGGAATACTGTCCGGAGTTACTCGTGAATCATGGATTTTTAACGCGTCGTCGTCCTTCACAATCTCAATGGAAAGATATTCATTTTGGCTGGGACATCGCCAAGAAAATGGGGCATCTTGATATCGGGCAAACAATTGTCGTTCGCGATACTGCTGTCATTGCAGTGGAAGCGATCGAAGGAACAGATGCAGCCATTCGTCGAGCTGGTCAGCTTTGCAAAAGAGGCGGGTTCTCTGTCATCAAAGTGGCCAAACCTCAACAGGACATGCGTTTTGACGTTCCTACCATTGGCGTGAACACACTTCAATCCATGCGAGAATCGGGCGGCA
Organism: Planctomycetota bacterium; assembly: GCA_024277145.1. GTDB lineage: Bacteria > Planctomycetota > Planctomycetia > Planctomycetales > Planctomycetaceae > JAJRVU01. The sequence continues at coordinate 14,555 of JAJRVU010000189.1, read as the reverse complement.
GAGTTCTTGCCATCGAAAGCGACAAAACCATCTTGATTGATCAGGAAGCCGTCTTGAACCTGGCTGAAAAACTGGGAATATCGATTGTCTCTTTAAAATCAAACGAGATGGAACTCAAAATCGCTTCTTAGAATAAGATAACTCTCACGCAGAGATTTTGAAGAAGATAGAGCTGTAGTGCTCTGTCGAGCTTTAAATGCCATGCATTAATTTGCAAATGGCACGCTCGCTGGCGTGCTATTCACTATAGACTACGTGATATTTATACATAGATGAAGTCGTAGATTAGTGCTGTGCCTGACGTGGTAAAGAAATAACTCAAAAGTTTTTTTTACCACTAAGAACACGGAGGCACAAAGAAAAAAACTGGGTGGCCCGACCAACTTGTTTGGTTGGGTGCCGAAGGCACAAGAAGCCTTGCCTTCACCGTTCAATATTTTTCATGCGATCAATTCATCATCAGCTTCTCATGTCTTTTTGTTTCTTATTAGTATGCATAATAGAAATTAATTGCGTATGGAGAATCTTCTTGTCGCTATCGCGACCCAACCGAAAATCGGTCGGGCCACCCACTCTATTTTCATTCATCAAGGCACTGCCATGACTTAAGGCACTTGATGAAATTCTTAGCGTGCAATTAAGGTGAAGATTCCTGCAATGCATCTATTTTTGATTCATACTTCCTGAATATTTCATAATATATTTTCAGCGATCTTTGACTCCCGGTGATTGAACCAAGGATGATAAAAAACAGAGTAAAATAGGCAAGAACAGCAGCAATAACACTTTGAGAAAAAGCTCCATACATGGCTAATACGAATGAAACAACAAGAGTGGGCAGCCATTCATACAACGCATCGTATTTCTGGGGTTTTTTCTTAAGAAAACCATAGATAATGGATTTCTCCATCGCTGTAAATTCGTGATCGTTTTCCATAGTATTTTTCCTGAAACCACAAAATCTAATAAATGTCTTCGAAATATTGTACTGCTCTACCCATCCGAACGACCACACCCTCTTATATTTTTCGCAAGAATTCCTAAATCATCAAGATTAGTTTGTGGACCGTCATTGGATGTCAGGAACCCTTGATACTTTTCAAAATAATCTTCTTTGTCACTCAGAATTTGCTTCCACTCCCCTTTTTTCATGCACCCCGTTCCATGCATGGGAGAGAGTTTAATATGGGCGTGATCAATCCCAGTTCCTTCCATAATCAGGCCAACTCTTCCGACATCATCAAAATAATCTATTAACAGATTAGAAACTTTTTTTGCAGCGATCATTAAATGTTGCAATTCTTTGTCAGGCATTTTAAGAACATCAGAACCAAAATGTTTCTTTGGAACGAGGACTGTAAAACCTTTTGTATTGGGAAAAGGAGATAACCAGGCTAGGTGATTGTTGTCTTCCCAGATGATTCCTTTCCCTCTTGGTTCTGTCTCTCCGCTGGCGATTTTACAAAAAACACATTCCCCGCCATCAGTTTTCGCATTGTATTTTTGTTGATTCATTTTGCTGCTCAATTGAAGTTACAATTGCCGTCTGGCATAGCCTGACCTACGGAACTAAGAATCATTCTCTTCCTGATGATGACTCTCTTTTTGATTTGTTCTACCCATAATCATTTTAAAAGGCAGCCATAATATTGATGGTGCAGCACTAATTGCAGAAAATGTCAACCACATTGTTATAGCAAACGAATACATTCCGATTTTAAATAACAGGGAGTTCAGATCTTGTGCAGCAAGGCTTGGCATACCATTTTCATAATTCCATTCGAAAGTGGTTTCCAAATAGCCATACAATATTATCAGCAAGAAAGCCCAGCCTGCCAATTGTGCTCCAATAAGAAAACTGCGTAAAAGAAGCCGGGCGATTTTTAATTTCTTTTCAGAGTATCCCTCTGGAACCTTCAGGAATGGAAGCTGATAACGGAATTCGTAATAGGTGGAAATTCCAAGCCATACCATCAGAAGAAAGAAAAGGACAATGACGACTGTAATCGTAATATTCATCAGGTTCACTGACTTAAAGAATTTGTTTTTATATTTTCAGGCATGACATAATGTTCCGTAGAAGTTAACCGGCGGAGTCGTCGGAGATGAGTCGGACATCGCTATCGCTGCCAACGTCGGCCATGCTGGCCAGATCAGAGGGGCGGTCTTCACTCAGGTCAATCATTTCTGTCACTTCATGATGGCCTGCTTCGTCTTCATCAGGGTCAGGCCCTAACTCTACTTCAAACTTGATACTTGCAAAGGAGAGTTCGTCACCCGGAAGCAAAGCGCCACGTGTGACCTTCTGGCCATTCACCCGTGTCCCGTTGGTGCTTCCCAGATCTCGAATGAATAACAGCCCGTCTGTTTTGACAATGATGCAATGCATTTTCGAAATGGATTTACTATCAATCACCATTTCACACATCTCTTCATCGCGGCCCACAAGGGTGACATCGTGCTTTAACACAATGGGCTTCTTACCTTGATTGACTGGGACGAGTCTTGCGAGCATGATCAAATCTTATCGAAACAGAGAGTGAAATAATTGTACATATAGAAAGTCTAAAAACTGGTGTTAAGAACCAATTCTTTAATAACGCTATCAACCATATCGGGTGAATAGTGATCTCATCAATAAATCTACCACGATTTTAAGAGAGATGACCCAAAATGAATTGAATTGATAATGATTCTAACAAGAAAGCCAACTCAACAAGTGTACAAATACCCATGCGATTCATTTTAGAGAGAACAGACATACAATTTCCATTGTCCCCAGCCCTAAACCCAAGTCAACAAGCACTTTTTTAATTCAAACGTAAATTATCGAGATTGCTCCTTAATTTTGCTCTCTACCTTCAAATTCTCCTAAAAAAACAATCATTCCATTAGTCTATCAACGATTTTTTATTCGTGTTGGAAATATCGCAGTAAAAGATATGAATCCCATCCGAGAGAGGGTAGCGGATCCCTTGAAAGTTAAAGGATTCGATGATAGTTTCCGAATTGATAATATTTAAGTGCTATCGGTCTGCGCACCAGAACCTACTATTCATATGAACAGAACAAGCTCTGCTTCAAGTATGTTTTTCGCCAGACCACTCTTATAACGTTTTATTGAGATTCATCCAGCAGCATAAAAATACAATCGCCTCTGTTTCAAAATAGTCATTGAAACTCCTGGTGGCTGGATTACCTGAAGAACATTTTATTAAAGGCAAACGAATGTCGACTGACAAAAAGTACGTATATTTCTTTGGTGACGGTAAAGCAGATGGTAATACAACCATGAAAAATCTGCTTGGTGGTAAAGGTGCTAACCTGGCTGAAATGACCAATATTGGTTTGCCAGTGCCAGCAGGACTCACAATCACAACAGATGTCTGCACATATTATTACGACAACGATGAAGTCTTCCCACCTGAATTAAAACAACAAGTTGCTGATTCAATCAAGCAAATTGAAAAAGCAATGGGAGCAGAATTCGGTTCTTTAACTAATCCCCTTCTCCTTTCCTGCAGGTCAGGTGCACGGGAATCGATGCCCGGCATGATGGACACCGTTTTGAACATTGGTTTGAACGATGATTCAGTGGAAGTCCTTGCTAAAAAAGCGGATAATCCACAATTTGCATGGGACAGTTATCGCCGATTCATCCAGATGTACGGCGATGTGGTTCTCGAAATGAAACCACAAACTAAAGAAGATGACGATGTTTTTGAAGAACTTCTTGAAGCTAAAAGAGAATCTGCTGGCGTTGAGTTTGATTCAGACTTGTCTGCTGATCAATTAAAAGAACTTGTTAGCGAATATAAAGCTGCTATTAAAAAACGTCTTGGTGTTGAATTCCCTGCAGACCCTTATGATCAATTGTGGGGAGCAATCAGTGCAGTCTTTGGAAGCTGGATGAACGACCGTGCAATGGTTTATCGCCGGGATAATGGCATCCCTCATGAATGGGGAACAGCAACTAACGTGCAGGCAATGGTCTTCGGAAACCTCGGCGACGATTGCGTGACTGGTGTTGGACTGACCCGCGACTGCTCAATGGGTGAACCCGGCTTTAAAGGTGATTACCTTATCAATGCACAGGGTGAAGATGTTGTGGCTGGTATTCGTACCCCGGAACGAATTGAAGAAACCCTTGGCGATGTCATGCCTGAAGTTTTTGAACAGCTTCAGAACATTGGAAAAACTCTTGAACAGCATTACAAAGAAGTTCAGGACATCGAATTTACCTCTCAACAGGGTAAAGTCTGGATGCTTCAGACACGTAATGCAAAACGAACCGGTTTTGCTGCAGTCAAAATTGCAGTGGATCTGGTCAATGAAGGGCTAATCACTTCCGAAGAAGCGTTGGAAAAACGAAGAATTCCTGCGGACGATCTCGATCAGTTACTCCAGCCTATTTTTGATCCTGAAGGTAAGAAACAGGCACAGAAAGATGGCCGCCTGTTGACAACAGCAATCAATGCAGGTCCTGGTGCAGCATCTGGAATTATTTGTTTCCATGCATCTGATGCTGAAGAGATTCACGCAAAAGATCCTGAAGTTGACCTCATTCTTGTTCGTCGTGAAACCAGCCCGGAAGACTTGCGGGGAATGCGACTTGCAAATGGTATTTTGACATCATTTGGTGGTGCCAGCTCTCACGCTGCTTTGGTTAGTCGCCAGATGGGAAAAGTTTGCATCGTCGGTGCTTCTGAAGTAGAAGTTGATTATCACGAAGCGACAATCAACGTTCGCGGCAAAGTGCTTAAACAGGGTGACTGGATCAGTATTGATGGATTCACCGGTGAAGTATTTGAAGGCAAAGTAAGCACCAGCCCAAGTGAGATTGTTGAAGTTCTTCTTCATGGAACGAAAAAACCTGAAGATTCAAAAATTTACCAGTGCTATGCACAGCTAATGGAATGGGTTGATAAAGCTCGAACACTTAATGTTCGAACAAATTCAGACCAGCCGGAACAGGCTGAACATGCAATTGCATTTGGTGCTGAAGGAATTGGACTTTGTCGAACGGAACATATGTTCTTTGAACATCTTGACGAAATCCGTGAAATGATTCTGGCGGAAACCGTTGAAACAAGATCTGCTGCTGTGGATAAACTTCTTCCATTCCAGCGAAAAGATTTTACAGGCCTCTTCCGTGCGATGAATGGAAAACCTGTTACGATTCGCCTCCTGGATCCTCCTCTTCATGAGTTCCTTTCAGAACACCACTTGGAAGAGCAACCTGATCTGGCTCGTAAATTAGCCGACATGACTAATGTTACTGTTGAAACAATTCATCGTCGTGTTGAAGAATTAAAAGAGTCCAATCCCATGCTTGGTCATCGTGGATGTCGATTGGGAATTGTCTATCCTGAAATCACAGCAATGCAGGCAAGAGCTATTTTTGAAGCTGCCTGTGAAGTGAAAAAAGAAGGGATCGACGTTCATCCTGAAGTCATGATTCCTCTTGTTGCATTCCTCACAGAATTCAAAAATCAGGAAGAAATTGTTCGTAATGAAGCTGCTAAGGTCTTTGAAGAAACAGGAACAGAAGTAGATTACATGGTTGGAACCATGATCGAAGTTCCTCGTGCAGCAATCACTGCAGATGAAATTGCAGAGAGTGCAGAATTCTTCAGCTTTGGTACAAACGACCTGACCCAGACAGCACTCGGTATCAGCCGGGATGATTACGGCGGGTTCATTGGTCATTACCAGGAAAATGATATCATTCCAAGTGACCCATTCCAGAAAATTGATCAATCAGGTGTTGGCCAGTTAATGCAGATTGGTGTCGATAAAGGACGTAAAACCCGACCTGATATCAAGATTGGAATTTGTGGCGAGCATGGTGGTGATCCATCATCTGTCATGTTCTGTCATGAAATTGGACTGAACTACGTCAGTTGTTCTCCATTCCGAGTTCCAATTGCTCGATTGGCAGCAGCTCAGGCAGCACTTGCAGGAAAATAAACAGACTGACCTTGATAATGGTCTGTTAAAAAACAGAAGCCGGCTTCATGATGAAGTCGGCTTTTTTTGTGCAGTGAATAATTTGCATTCTCGCTTAATAGAGCGAGTTTCATTTACGTGTAGCGGGTTAGAGTCTTGAAATAAAGTCCATGCAGAGAATGTTGTAGGGTCTGCTGTGCAGACCATTAAGGCTTTTAATATGCACCAAAAGAAATTAAAAAGTCTCATGCAGAGATCGCAAAGACGCGGAGACCGTAATCAATAATGGCCACCGTTTATAAAATTGAAAAAAATATATTCGTGTTTATCTGAGTCCATCTGTGGTTCTTTGTTTCTCTTTTCAAACTGCAGAACGACTAACGTTTAAAGAGCTTCCCCTTCTCCTTTGACAAATTCAAGCCAGCCTCTTTGATTCACTTCGTCTTTTGTAGCCCACCTTGAAGAATCAGAATGTAATGAAGCGGTGCATATCGGACAAGGCAATTCGGGTTGTGCAGGAAAAATTGGCCTCAAAGTAATATCAACAGTCAGCCAGCAAGCATCACATTCATCACAGAGAACCATCAAGTCTTTTCTCGTTTCAGAACAAAGACGAATCCCCAGGTTCCCTCCCCCACATGAAGGACATTCGCCAATATAAAACATGTTGAGCCCTGAATAAGAAGTGAATGATGAAATTGGAATTGTTTATTCAACAGGGATAAACTGAATGTACGAAACGGAAGATATATTACAGGATAAAGATTACATGGGAAACGCAGTAATCACTTTTTTCCCTTCCAGAACAAACCGAACTTTATAAGTTGCAGGATGATTTCGATCTGATCCAACTTGCCCGCCGATGTATCCGATTTTTCGTTTCATATTCACAGTGTAAACAGTTCTGTCTCTGTCTTTTTTGACAACCACATCAGGCGGCCCCCTTTTTTTGGCAATTTGATAAGCTTCATCAATCAGGCGAAAAACATCATCTCGATTTTTTGCATAAAAAACTCCATGTTTTCCGGGACGATTCGGCTGGTCCTTTGCATGTTTGAGAACATGTTTAAATCGATGCCCTTCCCTGCTTCCGGGACCATAAATCAAGCCTGCGGGAGATTGGTATTCGCTGTTCCCAAGTTCCTTCCACCTTATTTTAGCAGAAGTATTGGTTTTCTTGCGACTTCTGTTAGCCGTAGAATTATTCTGTCTTGAAACCGGTTTTCTGCGAGTGTTATTGTTTGAAGTTCTTTTTGAGTTTAACGCAGGCGGTTTTTTTGCAGGTTTCCGTTTTCGAATTCTTTTCTTCTGGGGCGTTTGTTGCCGTCTTTCTTCTTTAACCGGCTTTCTCACTTTTGGAGCAACAAACTTTCCAGGCGATTTTTCCAGTTCGTTATCGGTCAGGTCCAACGATCCTGAATCTAAAATTCCTTTATCACTTTCAGCCTCAACCGTTTTGGATTCCGGTTCCGATTTTGCAGTGCTTTCTTCATCAGGCTCGTTAAAAAACAGGTCTTCATCGGCTTCTGTTTTTTCTTCCGGTTTTGCCTGTGGTTCTTCATTGCCTGAATCATCATCTGAACCAAAATCCAATGTAATCTGCTCTTCTTCTTCAACTGGTGGATCAACGTTCTTTTGTTCCACAGGTTGAGCTGCATTCAGATTGACATCACCATTTTCTGGAATAGTCTGAGTTGGATTATTTTCTGATTTGAGAGTTTCATTAGAAGCAATGATCACTTCCGAGTTATCATCTTCCTTTGAATTTTCGTCCGCAGCATTTGGATTAGCCTTTGCCAACTGATCTTCTTTTTTATCATCCGTATCATTGGCAGCGATGGGAGTTTCTTCTTTATCCTTCTTTTTCTTGTACTCAATGTAGCCATAGCCACCAGCGCAGCAGGCAATCATCAGAATCATAAAGAAGGAAAAAAGTTTTTTCTTGGATTTTCTGGGAGGATCGTCGGACGTATCATCTGAAAGCGGATTTTTGTAATCGGATGATTCCGGTTTGCTTTTTTCCAGTGATGGTCTGATTGGAATTGGTTTTTTGGCCATGGGTCGTCTCGGATAAAAAATTCGGGCAGATATCTCTGAAGTAATCGTCGATAACTTCATTCAGGTTCAGAAAATGAAAACAGGGAAGATTAATAGCTTTTTTTCCTGATTTGAACAAGATGTCCTTAAATACATAAATGGATAATAACTCATTCAATAACGAGAAATGAGATAATATTGACAGCATTTCATCGATAAATCTCAATTATCCTCACTCCTTCAGTCTGTACACTTGTATACATACATCCAAACATATACACAATAGTATTAGTGTCTTTATTGATATTGGCCCGGTTTGATTCAGGAATGGATCAAATAAATCTGGCTAAAAAAAGGAGTATTTTAGACTTATAGGGTTTTTCTCGTAATATTCCTCTTTATATGACCAAACCTTGACGATACTATTCAGCGATCAATCCTACCTCCTATAATTCCCTCCAAAGAGTTCTTTGACTCCTTCTGGCTGGTGCCCTTCGAGTTCCCTGAATAATCACAGGTTTGAATCAGAAGTTTGGTAGGATCAAGAGCGAGAATCTATAGTAAAACGATAAATCAAACTGCGAGTCTCTGGATAGCAGGAATTCTTGACCGGCAAAACAAGAATTTAAGGTAAGAAGCCCTTCATTTTGAATTTCAGAAGGATGGGTAGCTTTGAAAACTCATGTTGAGCTAATTTTCTTCCTTTTTTAAACTATCATCCAGTAGAATTATCCGACCAAACAAACTTATCGGCTTGGCTAACTGTATAGCCTGCCACTATTCCATTTTCATTTTATCTGTTTAAAAAAAATCGTACCATGAAAGATTTAGCAAAAGTCCGTAACATCGGAATCTCCGCCCACATCGATTCAGGCAAAACTACTTTGACTGAAAGAATTTTGTATTACTCCGGCCGGATCCATCGTGTCCAGGAAGTAAAAGGAAAAGATGGTGGGGCCACCATGGACTTCATGGATTTGGAACGTGAACGAGGAATCACAATTGCCTCCGCTGCAACCAGTGTTGAGTGGAATGGAAATCCTGTTAACGTGATTGACACGCCGGGTCACGTCGATTTTACAGTTGAAGTGGAAAGATCTCTTCGAGTTCTCGACGGAGCCATCCTGGTACTTTGTGCTGTCGGTGGTGTTCAAAGCCAGTCATTGACTGTCGACCGTCAAATGAAAAGATATCGTGTTCCACGAATTGCTTTCATCAACAAAATGGACCGAACCGGTGCCAATTCTGATAAAGTGATTGAACAAATCAGGGAAAAACTGGGAGTGACAGCGGTCCCTCTTCAGATTCCTATTGGTGCAGAAGTTGATTTCCTGGGAGTTGTTGATTTAATTACTATGGAAGCTGTTTACTTTGAAGGTGAACAGGGAGTTGATGTCCGTCGAGATGCAATTCCTGAAGAACTTAAAGATGCAGCAAATGAAGCTCGTGCAGAAATGTTAGAAACACTTTCTTTGTTCAGCGACGACCTGATGGTTGCCCTGCTTGAAGAAACTGAAATTTCTACAGATGAAATTCGTACCATTATCCGAGAGGCTACTCTTTCTCAGGAAATTACTCCTGTTTTGATGGGAAGCGCTTTCAAGAACAAAGGTGTTCAGGAAATTCTTGATGCTGTCGTCCATTTTCTTCCAAGTCCTCTGGATCACGAAGTGGAAGCAATCGATATTGTTGCCAATAAAAATAAAGACGATGACGCAGAAGAAATTCGAGTCACGCTGACTGAGTCTGATGATGATCCTTTGGTTGCAATGGCTTTCAAAACCGTTGTTGAAACTTTTGGACAGCTGACTTACATGCGTGTCTACCAGGGTAAAATTGTTAAAGGTGAAAGTTACACCAATACCAGAACTGGCCAAAAAATTCGATTCGGCCGCCTGGTAAAAATGCACGCTAATGACCGTGAAGATATTGAAGAAGGTTGTGCGGGAGACATCTTTGCAGTCGTCGGTGTTGATTGTGCATCGGGTGATACATTCTGTGGCAAAGGTGCAAACTATGCTTTGGAAAGTATTTTTGTTCCCGAACCTGTGATTCGTCTTTCGATTGAACCACTAAAAAGAGACAGTGCAGATCGCTTGAGTAAAGCGTTACAAAGATTTCGTCGTGAAGATCCAACCTTCCATGTTTCGACTGATGAAGAATCAGGACAGACAATCATTGCAGGTATGGGTCAGCTTCACCTTGATGTTTATGTTGAACGTATCAAACGTGAATACAAATGCGAATGCGTTGTCGGTGAACCAAAAGTGGCTTATCGTGAATGTCCCACAAAAGAAGTGGAATACAACTTCAAGCACAAGAAGCAGACTGGTGGTTCAGGTCAATACGCCCATATCGTTGGGAAAGTTGGTCCGCTACCTGAAGATTCTGAAGAAACATACGAATTTGAAGACAAAGTAACCGGTGGTCGTATTCCTAAAGAATTCATTCCTTCGGTCAACCACGGATTCAAACGGGCACTTGTTAAAGGACCTCTTTGCGAATGTGCAGTTGTTAATGTGCATGCTGTTCTTGAAGATGGAACATTCCATGATGTTGACTCTTCTGAAATGGCATTCCAGACTGCTGGCTTTAACTGCATGAGAGAGACTTTGCTGAAAACAAAAATGGTTCTCCAGGAGCCAATCATGAAAATTGAAGTCGAAATTCCTGAAGAATATCAGGGGTCATGCACCGGGCACGTATCCAGTAAACGAGGATTAATTGTTTCTTCCGATGTTTATGAAAAAATGTGCGTCATGATTGCTGAAGTTCCTTTGGCAAACATGTTTGACTATGCAAATGAACTTCGATCCATGACACAGGGTAAAGGTTCCTTCACAATGGAATTTGCTAAATATCAGCAGGTTCCGGGAAGCATTCAAACTGAAGTGATTGCTCGAAGAAAAGCAGAAAAAGAAGAACGGCTTGCAACAGTTTAAAACAGTTGTCAATTCGTTTTGAATATAATCTGGAAAAGCCCTTTGCATGATTTTGCAGAGGGTTTTTTCTAATGACAGGATTCACTAGAACACGATGAAGAGGAAGGTATTTCAGGCAGTGCTCTATCGAGCTTTAAATATCATGCATCAAATTGCAAATGGCACGCTCGTTGGCGTGCTATTCACCCTAGGCTACGTGACATTTATACAAAGACGGAGTAGTAGGCATCTCATGATAAATACTTATCCTGATCTCCTGAAGTTCAAAGCTGTTAAAGATTGTCTTCAACAACTTGAAGTACAAAAGAACCCAGAACCACAACTGGAACCTCTGGTTCAACTGGCGTGCCTTTTGGAAGCAACAGCCTTCAAGCCGGGGAATGTTCACCCTGCTGCATACTTCCATGACTGCTGTTACGATGAATTCGTGACTTCTGCTTCTCTGATTGCCCCTGTTCTGTCAGAAGCCAATAAGAATGGTGTCGGGCAAACAATTCTGAATGCAGTGCAATTGACGCATCACAAGGTTCAAAAAAACACCAACCTCGGAATCATCATGCTAATGGCTCCGATTTGTGCAGTCCCTGAAAATAAAACATTATCTGAAGGTGTTCCAGAAATTCTGAACGACCTGACAGTCGATGATTCCCGTCTACTTTACGAAGCAATCCAGATAACAAATGCAGGTGGCCTTGGAAAAGTGACTGAGCAGGACATCCAACAGAAGCCTGACCGTCCATTACCAGAAATCATGAAATTGGCTGCTGACCATGACCGGATTGCATCAGAATATTCGACCGGGTATAAAATCATTTTAAACAGAGGGATTGAAATCTTAAAACAATCTGTTCAACTATATGAAGACTGGCATGAAGTAATCCTGAATTTACACCTGACGTTAATGTCTGAATTTCCAGACACTCTTATCAGTCGAAAATGTGGGGATAGTGTCGCTAAGCAATCTGGAATTTTGGCCAGAGAAGTTCTTGAAGCAAGATGGCCTGAAACAGATTCAGGGAAGCTGAAACTGACCAGGCTGGACCATTGGTTACGAGCGGATGGTCACAGACGGAATCCGGGAACGACAGCTGATTTTGTTGCGGCGATTCTTCTGGCCGGTTTTCGAGATAAACTAATTCCAGTCCCAAAAAGGACTTCAATATGACAACAAAAACATTTCGAATCCGAGTGACTAAAGACCACCTCGTTTTCAGTGCTGCTCATTTTATCACGTTTAATGGCGATACCTGTGAGCGATTGCATGGTCATAACTGGCGAGTTGCATGCGAAATAGAAGGACCACTTGATGAAAATGCTTACGTCTTTGATTTCATTGAACTAAAGAGCAATCTTCAACAGCTGGTCAACAAACTTGATCATCATGTCCTGCTACCGACAAAACATAATGAGATTTCCATCAAAGAAACTGACCTGGAAGTCATTGCCAGCTTTCGTGAAAAACGCTGGCTGTTCCCACTTGAGGACTGCATTCTATTACCGGTGGAAAACACAACGGCTGAGCGAATTGCAGAATGGCTGGGGGAAGAATTAATTTCGGTTCTTGATACCGATGTAAAAAAGAACATGAGCAAAATGCGAATTGAGGTCGAAGAGAATTTTGGTCAATGGGCATTCTGTGATTTTGAATTTACCTCGCAACGCAGGAAGCTGATTTAAACTTCTACCCGTTTTTCAGCTTGAAATTCCTGCGTTATTGACCGGAGGATTTAGACCCGCTTGGTGAACCTGCAATCGGAACGCCGAATGGAAGTGGTCTCGCTGCAACTTGAAAATGCTGCTGATGGGCGAATGTCTGAATTTTCCGGTAGATCGAATAACTATCAGGATAAACCCAGAATGTCAGGGTGGAATCATGTGCTGCAGATTGAATCGAATTCATAAACCGGGAACCGGGAGCTAAAGCCGTTTTTGCATTTTCTGATTTGAGGTCATCTTCCGCGTTAAGAATCCATTCTTTAACACCAATACGAACAGAACCGTGCCCGGCTCTTAATTCATCCAGAACAGATAATTTTTCTCTTCTCACAATATAAGCAAGTGAAAAACCTTTAATTGGCCCAACAGTTCCCCGGTGTTGGTTGTATTTCACTAACCAGTTTCTCTGTTTAAAAATTTGATCTTTCAAATCTTCGAGCAATTGCTTCAACGGAATGTGAGCAATTTCATTATTTGCCAGTCGAAAATGCAATTCATCCCCATGCACTTCTTTACTGATAGGAGAAAAATGATGTTTGATATTTTTTGTTGGTGCCTTCACATTGTCCAACTCAGCCAGTTTTTCTGTCAGTTTTTCAATTTTCTCCTGAGACTGATTCAGTTTTCTCTTTTGTTTCCGGTATTGGTTATGACTTTTCCTGAAAGAATGAACTGCCAATTCACGATCTGATGAAAGACTTGCAAGATTCAGTTTCAGTTTTTTTGAATTCAAGGAAGCTGTTTGAAATTGTTTTTTTTGTTTTTTTAAGTTCACCTGAAATTGAGAAAGGTGAGATTCTAATTTCTCGATTTTCTTTTTCAAATCAGGGTCAGGTTCCAGAATAACGGTTTCTGTTTTGATCGGTTCAGACAGTTTCACTATCTCTGGTTCAGGATGTTTTACATCCAGTTCGGGAATCGTGATCTCGTTTGATAATTGTTCCTGTGGAACCAGTTCAACGATTTCCTGCTGATGGAGAACGGGGATTGAATCAGAATTTTTCACTGGCATTTGGCTAACACGAAGCCCAGCAACAACAATCAGGATAATGAGAATCCCGACAATGTTTGCAATAATATCCAGAAAGGAATCGGAACCGAAATCAATTTGATCTGATTTCTTTTTGCTCATTGATTCTCCCCCGTCTCTTCAATCTCTTCCAGATTTTCGCTCTCTTCAAATTCCTGGTTTTCTTCGATGAATTTTATTTTTGTTGGAAGCTCCCTTTGTTTTAACTGATGAGTTAATTTCATCAATTCTTTTTCGTTTCGTGGAGGAATATGAAAGGTAAGCTTGGGAATCCAGTAAAAACTTGTCGGAGGGTAACCCCAACTCCGAGCAATGGATTCTGTTGTTGTATCAATGACTTTCACTAACTGCGAATAAGATTTAATCTGGTTCAAATCTATTACAGTGTCGCCCACATTCATTTCACGATCTTCAAAATAGACAGGAATATTTCTTTCAAACCCTATTGATGCACCGGGCTTATATAATCCCCACTTCCGCCTTTGCTTGATATGTTTCTGATTCTTATCTTGTTGATTGAAATGAACCGAAGGCACAGGAGGCATTGGTTGCTCAGTCGGGGAACTTTCCTGGCTCGAATTTGACGATTGTTGCCCACGGGAGGAACGACTCTTAGAGTTCCGGGTTAATTTTCCCTGACTTCCTGCCGTTCCATTTTCCGACTCATTCTCGCTTTCTCCCCCTTCGGTATTTCTACTTTTCACATAATCCATAAATGATTCAGGTTTTGATTCTTTGATCGAATGAATTGAGAACCCTTCAGAATCACCTCCTTCAGTGAATTCTTTTTCATTGAAAGAACGGGAAGGAGGTTTGCCTTGTTCCTGATTATTATTTTTTGAATTCTTAAATCTGCGGTTTTGTTTTTTTTGATACTGGTT
>JAJRVU010000188.1 GCA_024277145.1 Planctomycetota bacterium | reverse complement strand
GTTTTATCTGAAATCTTTGAAGAGATTAAATTTCAGGGCAAATTAATTGAAAGAATGCCTGTATAACCATTCCTTAAAAGTGTGCATTTATTGACGATGTACATAGTTGTAACTCGTTATGTCATCATCATTTTTATCATGAAAACAGGATATAAAGGTGTATTGAGGTTTGATCTCCCCCTTTAATACCTGTTATTCTCACAGGTAGAGTTTTTTTATAGCCAATACAATGGTGAAATTAATGAAAACTGGAAGGATGTTGTTTCCATTGAAAACGCAACTGTTGATCGCGCGATTACTTATCATTCCCATTTTCACTTTAATGATGGGGCCAAATCTGATCTTGGCAGACTCGGCTGCAGGAGATTCTAAAGCAGCCAGCGCTTCTTCAAAAGATAAAAAACGTCCAAATATCATTTATATTCTTGCAGATGATTTAGGATATGGCGATTTGGGATGTTACGGACAGAAAGATATCCTGACTCCTCAACTGGATCAAATGGCTAAAGAGGGAATCAAGTTCACCCAGCATTATGCAGGCTGTACTGTCTGTGCTCCTTCGCGTTGTTCCCTGATGACTGGATTTCATACCGGGCACGCACGAATTCGTGGGAATGGATTTGGCTTGTTGGAAAAAGATGATCCTACTTTAGGAAAGGTTTTTCAAGCTGCAGGATATGACACTGCGATCATTGGAAAATGGGGAATGGGTCATCAGCCACCTCCGGGCGATCCTGCCAATAATGGATTTCAGGAATTCTACGGGTACCTGAATAATCATCATGCACACAATTACTATCCTGATTTTCTCTGGAAAGATTCCGCAAAAATCCCACTTAAAGGGAATGTTGTAGAAAGCGTTGGGAATGGCGGTGTTGCAATGAAACGATCTCAATATACTCATGACCTTTTTGAAAAACGGATATTGGATTACCTCAAAAACCATCAGAAAAAACCATTCTTTCTTTATGCTGCCTTTACAATTCCCCATGCAAATAACGAAGCACGTGACAAAGGGATGGAAGTTCCTGACCACGCTCTTTACGCTGGGAAAAATTGGCCGGAGGCACAAAAAAATCATGCAGCCATGATTTCAAGACTGGACGCAACAGTTGGAAAAATCCTCCAGGTTCTTAAAGAACTTGAGATGGATGAAAATACATTAGTGATATTCACCAGTGACAATGGACCTCACAAAGAAGGTGGCGCTGATCCCAAATTCTTTAACAGTTCTGGAAACTTGAGAGGATACAAACGAGATTTATATGAAGGGGGAATTCGTGTTCCTTTTATTGCCCGTTGGCCTAGTCATATTAAAGCAGGAACGCAGTCTGATCATATTTCCGCTTTTTGGGATTTTCTCCCTACTGCAATTGAATTCACATCAGGGAAGAAGATAGAAAAGACAGATGGTATTTCGTTTCTTCCTGAACTCCTCGGAAAAACAGACTTACAGAAAAAGCATGAATATCTTTACTGGGAATTTCATGAACGAGGAACCAGACAGGCCATTCGTAAAGGGGATTGGAAATACGTCAAGTTTATCGGAGGCAAATCTGAACTGTTCAACCTGGCTAGCGATCTTGAAGAAAAGAAAAATATTGCTGAGAAACACCCTGAAATTGTTAAGGATATGGAAAGCATCCTGAAAAATGTCAGAACCGAGCACCCTGATTTCCCACTGAAACCGGTCATGAAAAAAAAGTCCCGGAAAAATAAGTCAAAGAAAAATAACCCTCCAAAAAAATAAGTCCCATCAGATCACTCCGTAACAGCATTTTCAGATCTGGTATCTACTAAGGATCATCAAATGTCTTTTAAAAACCCACTGATAAATTCTATCCTTTCTCTGGCGTTGATTTTCTTTTTCTCCACGGAAGGATTTTCTGCAGAACCCATCAGGATTTCAACTTTCCAGGCAGATGTCACTCCTCCGATAGGTGCTCCTTTATGTGGTGGAGCTGTTAAACCGGTCAAGGAAATTATTGATCCGCTTTCCGCGCGTGGAATCATCATCCTGAGTGATCAGAAACCAATTGTGCTATGCTCAGTCGATTGGGTAGGTATCGGGAATGGTGGGCATGACGAATGGCGGGAATCATTAGCAAAAGCAGTTGGAACAACTGTTGATCGTGTCACCGTAAATGTTATTCATCAACATGATGCACCGAGTTGTGATTTCGCCACGGAAAAAATTCTAGCTGAAGTAGGAATTTCAGGGACCATGTTTGATGTGAAATCATGCCGGGAAGCTATGGAACGAACTGCAAAAGCTGCGAAAGAATGCTTGAAGAGTGCAAAACCGATCACACACATCGGGACCGGAGTTGGCAAAGTAGAAAAAGTCGCTTCTAACAGAAGAGTGTTGGGACCAGATGGTAAAGTGAAAGTGATTCGCTGGAGTTCAACAAAAAACAAAGAAGCGATTGATGCCCCGGAAGGGACCGTGGATTCCTATGTCAGGTTAATCAGTTTCTGGAATCAGGAAACGCCACTCGTTTCTATCACTCATTATGCAACTCATCCCCAGAGCTTTTACGGACAAGGTGGCGTGACTTTTGATTTTGTCGGGATGGCCAGAGAAATAAGAGAACATGAATTACCAGATGTGAAACATATTCATTTTAATGGAGCAGGTGGCAATGTGACTGCGGGGAAATACAACAATGGTGAACCGTATGTCCGTCCCATTCTTGCAAAAAGACTTGCACTCGGCATGAAAAAAGCATGGGAGTCAACAAAGAAACAAGCGGTAACAAGTGACGATCTGGAATGGCGAACGGTTCATACAGTTCTTCCTGTTCGCGAAGATTTAAAAGAGAAAATATTGGTTTCTCGCCTTCATAATGAAAATGCAAACATAAAGAGCAGAGTCAGGGCTGCAAGAGATCTCACTTTTCTCAGGAGAATGAATTCAGGCAAAGGAATTCCTCTTCATTCATTACGAATCGGAAACGCATATACTCTTTACCTTCCGGGAGAATTGTTCATTGAATATCAACTCGCGGCGATGGAAATGCGACCGGATGATTTTGTAGCTTGTGCGGCCTATAGTGATTACGGCCCCGGATACATTGGCATGGAAATATCCTACACTCAAGGAGGATATGAAACGGGTAAAGTTTCCCGAACAGCTCCTTCTGTTGAAAAAGTTTTAATGAGTTCCATTAAAAAACTTTTGAAAGATTGATGCTGGTACTGATTTACCGTTCAGCTTGAGGTTTCCTTACAGGGTTTTTGTCCATGTTTTCCCAAAGAATATTTTT
Organism: Planctomycetota bacterium; assembly: GCA_024277145.1. Classification (GTDB taxonomy): domain Bacteria; phylum Planctomycetota; class Planctomycetia; order Planctomycetales; family Planctomycetaceae; genus JAJRVU01. The sequence continues at coordinate 18,610 of JAJRVU010000188.1, read as the reverse complement.
GTTTCTGACTTTATTTTTTTTGACACTCTTCAATGATACTTTCTCTGAAGGAAATCAATCCCGACCGAATTTTGTCGTCATTCTTTGTGATGATTTGGGGTATGGAGATCTCGGCTGTTATGGGCATCCTGTTATCAGAACACCCCATTTGGATCAGCTGGCCAATCAGGGAGTTCGATTAACCGATTGCTACGCTTCTGCTCCTGTCTGCTCTCCTTCAAGGGCTGGGATGATTACTGGACGAATTCCCAATCGCGTTGGTGTGTATGACTGGATTCCTGATGGAAGCCCGATGCATGTTCAATCGTCAGAAGTTTCGGTAGCAACTTTATTGAAAAATACAGGCTACGATACTTGCCATGTCGGGAAATGGCATTGCAACGGGAAATTCAATGACCCATCTCAACCCCAGCCCGATGAACATGGATTTGAGCACTGGTTTTCCACGCAGAATAATTCTCTCCCAACGCATGCTAATCCCATTAATTTTGTTCGCAATGGAAAAGAAGTTGGAAACATTAATGGATATTCCAGTACTATTATTGTTGATGAAGCCATTCGGTGGTTGGACCAGCGAGAGAATTCAAAACCATTCTGCCTGTTTGTCTGGTTTCATTCTCCTCATGAAGTGATTGCGACAAGTGAAAAGTATGTTCGAGAATATCGTAAAAAATCCAAAACGGAAAAAGAAGCCATCTATTTTGGAAACGTGACCCAGATGGATGATGAAGTCGGTCGGCTTGTCAAAAAACTGGATAAGCTTCATCCAAGCGACGAAACTCTCCTGTTCTTCACAAGCGATAACGGACCTGAAACTTTAAATCGATACGGCCCCAATTCCTCACGCTCTTATGGTTCTCCCAAACCGTTAAGAGGGATGAAATTGCATATGTATGAAGGGGGAATCCGAGTGCCGGGAATTATTCGCTGGACCGGAAAAGTAAAACCATTTTCTGAAAGTTCTGAACCTGTTTCAGGTGTGGACGTTCTTCCAACTCTTTGCCAGTTAGGTGGTGTAAAAATCCCAAGTGACAGGAAAATTGATGGTGCCAGTTTTGTTCCTCTTTTAAGTGGAAAGAAAATCCTTCGAACGACTCCTTTATATTGGCAATATAACCGCGCTATCAGTCTTCCAAAAATTGCTATGCGAGATGGCAAATGGAAACTTCTCTCTAACGCAGATTTTACAACAATCGAACTTTATAACTTGGAAAAAGATCCGGAAGAAAAGAGTAATCTTGCTACTCAGAACAATATTCAAACCAGTCTGCTGTTGGCTAAAATGAAATCTTTGCATGCAGAAATCAAAAAGGAAGGCCCCACTTGGCCAACCTGGTCCAGAAAAAAGAAAAAGAAAAGCGGAAAAGTCAAACCGAAATAACTGTCGGATAATCCTTTCTGGTCTTATTTCTTTTCTGAAAAATCCAGAATCTGTTTCACTGCAGATTCTATCATTCGACGGGCAGAATCGGACCGAACACGGGAGATGCCCGCTTCATAGCCCCCTGTTTCTTTGGCCCGTGGCGTAACCAAATAGCCTATAGAGTTAAGCATTCATAAGAGCGTTTTTATTTTCATTGATTGAAATGAAATAGAAAGTATTATTTTTGAATCAGGAAACTCAGAAAATCAAAGAGAAACTCCCCTCTTCTACACCTGTTAAAAAAGCTGTGTTGTTTTTTCTATTAATAGTAGTCGCGATTATTTTGTACTGGGGTTGGGGAGACAGACTCAGCTTGGATTACTTGATCAAACAGGAAACATATCTGAAAGAAGTTCAAGCAGAATCACCGTTGTTTGTTTATCTCAGTGCTTTTTTTATCTACGTGATGATCACCGGTCTTTCTTTTCCGGGAGCAGGGATATTAAGCCTCATCTATGGATGGTATTTCGGGCTACTGCCTGCAATTATTCTCCTCAGCTTTGCTTCAACCGCTGGTGCAACTGTCGCCTTTCTTTTAAGCAGATATTATTTCCGCGATTTTATTCAAAACAAATTCAGTGATTACCTGAAGGGTTTTAATGAAGCTTTAAAGAAGGAAGGTGCCTTTTACCTGTTCATGCTTCGTCTGATTCCTGCAGTTCCATTTTTTATGATCAATATTGTGATGGGTTTAACCCCCATCACTGCAAAAACTTTCTGGTGGGTGAGCCAGATAGGAATGCTTCCGGGAACAATTGTTTATGTTTATGCAGGCTCAACGGTTCCCAGTTTGCAACAGTTAAAAGAACAAGGTGCCGGCGGAATTCTGAATATTCAAACGTTGGTAGCCTTTACCATCCTGGGACTGTTTCCATTCATCATCAAAAAAGTGATAAACCGTAAAACAGTTGATTCTAATGAGCAGAAAACAAATTAAGCTTAAATTCTCTGTTCTCAATGTTTTCAGGATAAAGTCCGTTTATACTATTTTACTCTGTTTTTTGCCAAACGGATAAATTACAATTGATGCGTCACTACTATCTGAAAATGGAAGTATGGCATTTAAATTTCGAAAGAGCACTACCTGATATTCTGAAGTGAAATCCATAAATAAACTTCAGAACCTACCTGACCATCACCAGAAGACCTACTAGCCCAACAGCCAGTAAATATTAATTAGCTCAGATCAAGTTGCACGCCAACGAGCGTGCCATTTGCAAATAGAGACATGACATTTAAAGCTCGAAAGAGCATGTTCTGAACCCACCTTTTAATCTGATTAATTATTCTCGCAAATTTGAAGGAAATGAGAATGAGACTTCTATTACTCACATTCATTTTATTTCCCATGACTGTTCTTGCAGAACCCGCAAAACAGGTTTCTGTAAAAACGGAAAAGTTGCCGGTCAACGGAATGAAATTATTTGAGAACCACATCCGTCCCCTCTTGGTCAGACATTGTCTTGAATGCCACAATGAAAAAAAACAGGAAGGCGAGATTCGTCTGGATGCCTGGAAATATTTAAAAGGGGACAAAGAAAACGACCCTCTTGTGATTAAAGGAAGTCCTGAAAAAAGCCGATTGTTTGAAGTGATTCTTTATCATGAAGATGATACGCAAATGCCCCCGAAAGGGAAAATTCCGGACTTGGCAATTGTCAATCTTCGTAAATGGATCAAAATCGGTGCCCCCTGGCCTGCAAAGGCAGTTCTTCATCCTCCATCCCAAGATAGTTTGATTAAGGAACTGCAGGAGACGCACTGGGCGTATCACCCCGTTAGAAATATTAAAGTCCCTCAAAACAAAAATGATCATTGGTCAAAAACGGCGATCGATCGGTTTATTTTTCATGAGATGATTAAAGAAAATCTCTCTCCTTCTCCAAAGGCAGATCGTCGAACATTATTACGCCGGGTTTCCATTGATCTGACAGGTCTTCCGCCAACATGGGATGAACTTCAGGAGTTTGAAAAAGATTCATCAGAAAATGCGTTTGAAAAAGTCGTTGATCGTTTACTTGCCTCGCCCGGATATGGAATTCGCTGGGGAAGACATTGGCTTGATGTTGCCCGGTACGGAGATACCAAAGGATATGTATTCACCGATGAAATTCGATATCCTTATTCCTACACGTACAGGGATTATGTTGTTCGCGCGATGAATGAAGATGTTCCTTACAACCGGTTTATCAAAGAACAGATTGCAGCGGATCATCTGGGGTTGCCGAAGAATTCAGAAGCGTTAGCAGCACTCGGTTTTTTAACTGTAGGGAACCGATTCAGAAAGAATAAACATGATCAGATCGATGACCGAATTGATGTCATTTCACGCGGCTTAATGGGAATAACCGCCAGTTGCTCTCGTTGCCATGATCACAAATATGATCCCATTCCCACAGCTGATTACTACTCACTTTACGGAATTTTTAACAGCTCTCACGAACCAGCAGAGCTTCCTCTCATTGGTACTGTTCAGGAAGACTCAGCAGAATATAAAGCGTATCTCAAAGGGTTGAAGAAAAGAGAGCAAGACGTTGAAAACTATCGTCGGGAAGGACACCAGAAAATACTGTCTGAACTGAGAAATAGTGCAGGAGATTACCTTCAATTCATCCTGAAGGAAAAAGGATATGACGTTAAAAACATGAAGATGGTGATTGCAGAAACAAATTTAAGACGGCATTCTATCAATGCGTGGAAAGCGTTCCTTAAAAAAGAAGCTGGCGAAAATCATCCCCTGTTTCGTTCCTGGCATCGACTGTTAACAGTTCCGAAAGAGAGCTTTGCGAAATCCTCTCAAAAAATGATTGAAGAATTAAAGAAAGAGAATCCTTCAAAAAACAATCCGTTGCTGATTGCTGCATTAACTGAAAAACCTCTCACCAACATGTATGAAGTCGCTCGGGTTTACGGAAAACTATTCCAGGATGTCGAGAAAAAAATTCAAGGTCAAATCAGCGAACCCAAAAAAGATTCCAAGCCGGCTAAAGGTGAAAAATCTAAAACAGCGAAAAAAGAATCGTTAGTTGATATTGCAACTAAAAAGAACAAGGTCAAATTCAAGGATCAATATGAGGAACAAATTCGCACTGTTCTTTATGTGAAAAAGACCCCTATCAACTTTGCATTTGAAGACTCGGCCAGATATTTTGACCGGGCGATGAACAATCAGATCAATCGCCTGAAAAAGAAGATTGAACAATGGAAACTTGACTCCCCCGGAACTCCACCACGAGCAATGGTGATGCTGGACAAAGGAAAACCTGTCAGGCAAAGAATTTTCCTAAGGGGAAAACCAGGTTCAAAAGGTGCAGATGTTGCGAGACAGAATTTTGCAATCGTTTCTTACTCAAAAAGAAAGCCTTTCAGCAAAGGAAGTGGTCGACTGGAATTGGCTGAATCCATTGTTGATCCGAAAAATCCGTTGACAGTCAGGGTTCTTGTCAATCGTGTCTGGATGCATCACTTCAATAAGGGGTTAGTCAGTTCTGCTGATGATTTTGGAACTCGAACTGAAGAACCTATTCACGCGGATTTACTTGATTATCTTGCAAAAGATTTTATTCAGGATGGTTGGTCTCTAAAAAAATTGCATAAGAAGATTCTTCTTTCCAATGTATATCAACAGGCGAGTAATGATCGACCTGACATGAGGGAACAAGATCCTGAAAATGCTTTTTTCTGGAAAATGAATCTCAGGCGACTAGAGTATGAAGCGATAAGAGATTCCTTTTTGGCAGTCAGTGGTCAGCTTGATTCTAAAACAAATGGCAAGCCGATCGATTTTATGAAAAATCCACTTTCAAAAAGACGAACAATTTATGGTTTTGTGAATCGAAATAATCTCCCGACGATCATGAATTCTTTCGATTTTGCGAATCCTGATGCAAGTACTTCTGAACGGGCATTGACCATTGTTCCTCAACAGGCGCTCTTTGTGATGAATTCACCTTTTATCCTGGAGATGGCGAAGTCAATCATGAAAAATCTTGGTGTCAGCTCTCAGACAAAGCCTGCCGAAGTCATCAAGCTTCTTTACCAGAAAGTCCTGACAAGAAATCCTGATGAAAATGAAATTCAATTGGCGATTCAATTTATTGAAAATGAATCTGTGAAATCCATTTTGGATGATGGTCAACCAGAAAAGAAATCGGGTAAATTATCGAATTGGGAAAGATTTGCCCAGGTGTTACTATTAACAAACGAATTTTCTCATGTTGATTGAATTCAATTTACGTGTAAAATATTATCTTTAGTGTTTCGTCAAATTTAAAGATTGGGGTTGGTAAAGTTTATAAAGCACGACAACGGAGTGCGTTAGAGTTCTTACGCCCCCCCTTATTCACAATAGGGCTCAGCCTTGACAAGGCACTAGCTAAGTACGATAAATAACTGAGACTAATGTCATGAACAGCAATATACATTCCACAAAAAATAAAATGGTCTTTCCAAATGAGCAACCGGTGATTGATCAAATCCCCTTTTCTCGGCGGGAATTACTTTCTAAAACAGGTCTGGGCTTGGGTTCCATTGCACTTGCTGGAATCCTGAATAGTACCGGGCAACTTTCTTCTCCGTTAGAAGCTGCAACTGGTTCTGTCTCTCCAATGGCAGTTAAAAAACCACATTTTAAACCCAAAGCAAAACATGTTATCCATATTTTCCTGAATGGTGGATCATCGCATCTTGATACTTTTGACCATAAACCGATTTTAAAAAAATTCGCTGGGAAAGAACTTCCTACTGGAAATTTAAAAACAGAAAGAAAAACGGGCGCTGCATTCCCATCTCCTTATTCGTTTAAAAAATATGGAGAAAGTGGAATTGAAGTGAGCGAAATCTTTCCTGAAATCGGAAAGAACATCGACGATATTACCGTCATTCGCTCCATGCATGCATATGTCCCCAACCATGAACCTTCTTTAAATTTAATGAATTGTGGCCACTCCATTGCAGTTCGTCCCAGTTTTGGTTCCTGGACAACTTACGGTCTTGGAACCGAAAACCAGAACCTGCCCGGATTCATTGTGATGTGTCCAAATGGGTATCCGATTGCTGCCGGAAAGAATTGGAAAAGTGCATTCCTTCCCGGCGTATACCAGGGAACTCATATTGATCCCAGGCATAAAGATATTGAAAAACTGATTGAAAATATTCACAATCATTCTCAAACAAAAGAACAACAGATAAAACAGCTTGATTTGCTACAGGTTCTTAATCGAAAACATCAGGAAAAAAGAGCACAGGAAGAAATTCTGGAAGCGAAAATTCATTCTTTTGAATTAGCTTATAATATGCAAATGGAAGCAACCGATGCATTTGATATTAGCAAAGAACCAAAACACGTTCTTGAAATGTATGGAGATTCAGTACAGGCTCGACAGATTTTAATTGCAAGGCGTTTGGTTGAACGTGGTGTTCGATTCATACAACTCTGGCATGGAGCAGGTCAGCCCTGGGATCATCACGATAACATCGAAAAAGGGCATCGCACATTAGCTGGACAATGTGATAAAGCAATTGGGGCGTTAATTCAAGATTTAAAACAACGAGGTTTGCTTGATGAAACTCTCATCCAGATTGGTGGCGAATTCGGCCGAACCCCTTCTGTAGAACTTCCCAAAGTCGGTTCCAATGCCGGCAAAATTAACGGACGTGACCATAACCATTGGGGATTCACAACCCTTCTTTGTGGTGGAGGAGTTAAAGGTGGATATGTTCATGGTTCAACAGATGAATTTGGTTTCAGGGCTGTTGATAAAAGAGTGCATGTCCATGATTTACACGCAACAATGCTGAAGCTTTTAGGATTTGACCACGAAAAACTGACATATCATTATTCCGGCCAGGATTTTCGTTTTACTGATATTCATGGTAATGTTGTCGAGGATATCATTGCCTGATTCTGCTTTAAAAAAAGTCATTGCACCGGAAAACACCTCCGGCAAAGATGAAAAAACGCCTCCGATACGAAAATCGTTCTCTGAGTTTTCTGCAGATTTTTTCATACGATCTGTCCTTCTCGGTTTAATCCTCAGGCTGACAATCCGGGATTGGTATTATCCCTTTTCTGTTTTCTTCTATGCCATGCCATTAGGTGTCCTCTGTCTGCTTTCCCTTTTTTCTTTCCTGCTGTACTTCAGGATAACAATTCGGACAAAAAAAAGGTTTAACTCTGCCTCCTTTTCATTTGTTCTGTGGGTTGGTTTTTCAATCTGGTGGTCGCAAGCCATGTTTTTTGAAAACCCCAATCCTGAAATTCCACTAGCGGTAAGTAACAAGACTGAATCTTCCGCGTCTCAATATCATCAGGTTCTTTTCTGGAATATTTCTCGTTTAAGAATGGGAAAAGATGCAATCGTTAAACAAATAAAAGAGTCTTCTGCAGACCTGATTGGAATCGCTGAATCTGGTTATAATACGGAAAGAAATCAGAAGTTCTGGGAAAGTCAGTTTCCTGAATTCAATATTCTCAGTTCTCCCGGCGGGATGGTTATCCTTTCCCGCAATCCCATTTTGAATTCTTCTCATGAGTTTCTAAAATGGGAAGGTCGGTATCTTACTGCAGATATTCAATTGAATGATGATGTCCTGAAAGTCTTTCTGATTGATATCAACGGACATCCTTTAGATCGACGTGACGCTGCAATGAAGTTTTTAACATCCATGCTTAAACCTCTGGATGATCGACCAATGCTTGTGATGGGCGATTTTAATCTCCCGACGGATTCTTTTCTTTATAAGGGTATGCGGAAGCAATTCAAAAACACGTTTGAAGAAAGTGGAAATGGCTATTCAGCGACATGGCCAATTATTTGTCCGGTCCTGTCATTGGACCAAATCTGGACGAACAAATTTGTTCAATCAAAGCAGACTCTTAACCGGCCGACAGTTCTCTCAGATCATTTTCAGGTCTTAACGAAAATATCCATTGTGCCGATAAAGTTGGTTAAAGAACCCTGAATATTGTTGCAACATTCGTGATTGCCTGAGAAATCTGACCGATTCTGCTTCTCAAAATCTAATATATCCTCTTGGTACGATTTTCTGACCTACATTTGAAGACGAGAGAAATGCGCGTCCATTTCTTATTTAATAATCCTTCATGGCAGAGATGAAATCGTGATTAGTAATCGAGATAGAATATCCCGAGCGCTGGATTCGCTGATATCCGGTATGTCCGCGTTTGTTGAACGTGAGTTGAAAGCGATCTATCACGATCGATGGAAGGACGCGATTAAATCAAGCTTCAGGGATAACCGAAATCCGGCTAATTCCCAATCAGGTGCCATTTCCTGGGATGCGCATTCTTTATTAATGGTCATGTGGGATCAATGGCCGCGAGTTTTTCGCCAGAAACTAACTCACAGAGACCGAAGTCTGGTCAGTGAATTAAGAGATTACCGAAACCGATGGGCTCATCAGGCTGAATTTGATTTTGATGATACGTATCGAATTCTTGATTCAGTTCAACGTTTACTGCAAAATGCCTCTCAGGATGACGCAGCTGTCATTGCAAAAGATAAAGCGGATTTAATGCGGACTCATTTCAGCCGGGAAGCGAGGGCTGCTTATCAGAAAACGCAGTCGACTCGTCGAAAGTGGCAGGATGTCTCCATTTATGCACTTTGTGGGATTTCCCTGATCTATGTCGTATTGGCATTTTTTGGAAATCAATATTGGATGATTGCTGTTATGGTTGGATTGCTTTTCTCCTACCTGGCATATCAACGAATTCACATTATTCCCCCCTTCTATTATGGTCCTCATGAATGCGGAGTTTGCGGGAAAATTATCTATGGACATAGCTGTCCATATTGCGACCAATAATTCAATCGATTTCCGTGAATTCTAATCGTCTTGACCCCCTAATGTTAAATCTTGCCTAAACTCCTTCAATTAAACGAGTTTATTACGATAACAGTAGGAGGTATTTTAAAGAAACACAGCTTTTTGCATGGTTTCTGTTTTCGCTGCCTTCCAGTCTGGATATGATGTAAATATGTTAAGCGATTTTTGATTTGTCAGGTTCAAAAAACGAGTTCTGACAATACATTATATAATTTCAGGCCATCCATGACTGTGACTTCCCCAAAACTGAATGAACACTGGAAAGCATTGATTTCCCGAATAGACCAACAAATGGAGGTCTATCTGAATTTGGGGGAAGACTGCCCATCCAGCCATCAGGAAGCGATGTCCTACAGCCTTTTTGCAGGGGGAAAACGATTACGCCCTGTTCTTGTTTTGCTTGCTTGTGAAGCTTGTGGCGGGAATAGTGATGATGCGATGCCAGCAGCGTGTGCCATTGAAATGGTTCACACCTATTCGCTGATTCATGATGATTTGCCGGCGATGGACGATGACGATCTCCGAAGAGGAAAACCAACCTGTCATATTCAGTTTGGAGAAGCCAATGCTATTTTAGCGGGCGATGGGCTTTTGACTCTGGCTTTTGAGATCATCTCAGCAAATGTAAAACCTGCAGAATCGGGTTTGAAATGTTGTTTCGAACTTGCGAAATCAGCAGGATCGACTGGAATGGTGGCAGGACAAGTTGCTGATCTGGAAGCTGAAAAAACTGGAATTTCGACTCTGGAGGATCTGCAAGCGATTCACAAACGGAAAACCGGTCGCTTGATTACCTGTGCTGTCCAGATGGGGGGAATCATTGCAGGAGCAGAATCTCAAACAATTCAAAGACTAATTACGTATGGTGAAGCAATAGGGCTTGCTTTCCAGATTACGGATGACATTCTGGATGTTGTTGGTGATCAGAAAAAAATGGGAAAGGGTGTCCAGAAGGATGCAGAACATGGAAAACTGACTTATCCCGGTTTTCAGGGAGTTGAAAAAAGCCTGAAACAGGCAGAAGAGCTCATCTCCCAGGCGTGTGAGGCTGTCAGCCCATTAGGAGAAAAGGCAGCTCATTTAAAATCTCTTGCTAATTTTATTTTAAACAGAGATCATTAATAACCAAATTAATTTATTATTTATTTAGACTCAAAATTGAATTACACACTTAACTGCATGTCACATTTTAATTGGTTGGCATGACCGTTAATAGATACTGAATAGAAACAGGAAATGGAATTTCAATTATTACCCAAAATTGCATCACCTCACGATTTGCAAACTCTGAAAGCTGATGAACTGAAACAGCTGGCAGTTGAGATTCGTGAAGCATTGTTGCATGTGGTATCAGATCGTTCTGCTCACTTTGCAAGCAACCTGGGCGTTGTTGAGCTTTGCATCGCGTTGCATCTGGTTTTTGATTTTGAAAAAGACAAGCTGATTTGGGATACTGGCCATCAAATTTATCCCCACAAACTGATTACCGGACGGTTTTCCGAATTCTCCTCGATTCGTCAAAAAGGGGGATTAATGGGTTATCCCAATCCGCAGGAAAGCCCCTACGATTTATTCATGACAGGTCATGCTGGTGCAAGCGTTTCTACAGTGCTTGGCTTGAAAGCGGGTGACGATCTTCTTTTCCCGGATGACAATCGAAAAGCTGTTGCAGTCATTGGTGACGGAGCCCTTCCCTCTGGTGTTGTTTTTGAAGCAATGAATAATGCAGCCGGTTTGAATAAAGATATCCTGGTCATCCTGAATGACAATGAGATGGGGATATGCCCGCGTGTTGGTGGGTTAGCAAAATATCTTGATAAAGCGAGAGTTGCTCCTTTCTATAATGGTTTGAAAAAAGATATTTCATGGATACTGAATAAACTGCCTGTTGTCGGGGAATCTGCAGAATATGTTCTGGGGAATTTCCGCGATGCAGTAAAATCTTTTCTTCATGGAGGAATGCTTTTTGAAGAGATGGGATTCCGATATATTGGTCCTGTCGACGGGCATGATCTTCAGGGACTTAAAGCAACTTTGGAAATGGTCAAAGAGGTCAAAGGGCCAGTTCTGCTTCATGTCTTTACTGAAAAAGGGCACGGATTTGATCCCGCTCAGAAAGATCCCGTTAAATTTCACAGCCCTGCTGCATTCAAAAGAGATGAATCCAATGAAATTGTTCCTGTTAATCAGGAGACAAATAGAAGTTTTACAGATACCGTTAGCGAATCCATTTATCAACAGATGGAAAAAAATCAATCCGTGACGGTTTTAACTGCAGCGATGTGTGCAGGTAACAAGCTTGGAAAATTACGCGATAACTTCCCGGATCGTTTTTTTGATACAGGCATTTGTGAAGCACATGCAGTCGCCTTTGCTGCAGGAATGGCAAAAGCAGGTCTTCGTCCCATCGTTGATATTTACAGTACTTTTTTACAACGAAGTTTTGATCACATTTTCCAGGAAGTTGCACTTCAAAACTTGCCCGTTGTTTTTTGCATGGATCGTTCGGGATTATGCGGACCCGATGGCCCGACCCATCATGGTGTATTTGATGTTTCCTATCTACGCATGTTTCCCAATATGGTTTTGATGGCCCCGGGTGACGAAAAAGATATCCCATTAATGCTTGATTTTGCGTTAAGTCATGATGGACCTGTTTCAATCCGTTATCCGAAAACTTCTGCTTTTGAATTGGATCGGGCAGTCCCCGCCATTGAACTTGGCAAATCTGAGATTATGGACTGGGGTGAAGATGGAACTTTTCTGGCTTTCGGAACGGAAGTCTCCGAATGTCTCAAAGCTTCCGAAATACTTCGTAAAGAAGGATTGGAAGTGGGAGTAATTAATGCCCGTTTTGCCAAGCCTCTGGATGTTGAAACAATCGCCCGCGCTATAAAGGAAACAGGTTTTCTGATCACAGTGGAAGAAAACAGCCTTCAAGGTGGGTTTGGTTCAGCCGTTCTGGAAGCTGCTAATCGAGCTGGTTTATCAACAGATAACATCCTTTGTATGGGAATTCCTGATGAATTTGTTGAACATGGCCCGCGTGAAGAACTGCTTGCAGATTTAAAACTGGACGCTCAAGGTCTTGCAGAGGCTGCTCGTAAGATCGCTTTAAAAAACTCATTTGATCAGGTACAGAATTAGATACTGAGTGTTTCTATTATTGTTGTGAAAAAACTTTGATATTGCCTTCTTGATCAGAAATCGGTAATACTTCAAAATCACCCTGTTTACAGACGTAACCCATTATCGTCTTAATTTCGAATTCTCGTCATCGCTATTGTATGTCATGGTTAAAGGATTACCTGATGATAAAAGTTTCTCATAAAAGCTTCATTTCTTTTTCCTTATCCCGATTTTTCTTTCTGTTCACTGCCCTGTTTTTTCTTTCTCAAACAGCGAACGCAGAAACTTGGAAACTGGATGAATCAGCCCACGTAAACCAGACATTTGAAGTTTCTTCTGAACTTAATGTTACCGGGAAAATAATTACGGCAATAAAGGGAGGATCTGCTTCTTCAATGGTGCTTAAAGCAAATGCGAAAATGAATTATCTGGAAAGAAAGCTCTCTGGGGTTGGGCGAGATGCAGAAGCCTTTCGATCCATGAGGATTTATAAAAATGCAGAATCGATTATCGACATACATCAGCGGGAAACACGTATTCAACTGCGCGGGCCCCGGAAACGAATTATTGCAATGGGACAACGTGAAGGAGTCAAGTTTTATAGCCTTGATGGCTCTTTGCGTTATTCAGAAATTGAATTACTAAACAGCCCCGGTGACAGCCTTGCGATTCTGCCGTTATTGCCTGAAAAAGAAGTCTCTCTTGGAGAAAAATGGGAATGTCCCGGATGGTCGATCCAAATGCTCGGGAGTACAGAAGCTGTTTTAAAAAGCGATTTAACATGTGAGTTAAAATCAGTTAAAAATCAGATTGCCCGCGTGGAATTTACCGGAAAAATTGAAGGAGCCACATTGGGAGCCTCTAGCGAAATCGAGATTTCCGGCCACTTTCTGTTTGATACAAATAATTCATTCATCGAATATGTTGAGCTAACCCAAAAAGAAAAACGATCTGTAGGAGCAGTCAGTCCTGGAATTGATATTGAAGCGGTTGTCAAACTGGATCGAAAACTGATAGAAACTCCGAAAGATTTAGCTGATACCGAGATTGCTAAAATTCCTCTGGAACCGGAAGGTTTTTCTTATTTATTGGAGTTCCAATCTCCCTGGAAAATACAGTTTTTATATGACCGTAACTGGCATGTTTTTCACCAATCCAATGAATTTGCTGTTTTAAGGCTTTTGGATAAAGGAAGTCTGATCGCTCAATGCAATCTATCTCCCATCGCTTCGGTCGCTGCTGGATCTCATACAGAAGAGCAGGTCTTCCAGAATGACATCCGAACAGCCTTGGGCACTAAACTCAAATCCATAGAAAAAGCGGAGCAACTTAAAACAGATGATGGTCGGTTTCTATACCGCGTTACTGTTATTGGCGAAGTGAACGAATTGAAAATGGAATGGGTTTATTACCTGTGTGCTTCCCCTACTGGTCAACAAGTCTCATTTGTTTTTTCCTATGAGCAAGCCCAGAAAGAAAAACTGACGAATCGAGATTTGGATCTGGTTCAGAATTTGAAATTTCTGGAACAAAAACTACCGCAGAAAGCCGCTGAATAAAAATAATCGAATTCTCAAACCCGACAATTTCGATTTTTCACGAATGATCATTCTTCAAAATCGTTATGACCGACATAAGCTGAACGGGCTGTCACAAGAGTATCCTGAATAATTGCATCAAATCGCTATTTTCAAGCTATTTTTAATACAGATGAATCCATATCAAACATTGATGATTCTGGTTAAAAAATGCAAACTCTCATACTATCCGTAAATTATTCTTCTCTTTCAGAGATACCAACTCTTTTCTGGGTTGCGTCTCTTGCGGGAATATTATGTGCTGTCTTTCTCGGATTTTTCAGTGGTTTGTATTATGCTCGCTCCGAAGATGAACGAACGCTTGAAAAGGCAAGTAAACAGTTTCAAAAACTTTTTGAGCTGACCGTTTTAAGACTCAAGCAGGCAAATCAGGCATGCTCCCAACTTGAGAACTTCTCTCAATCTAATTTCAATGAGAATGATGAATCACTTCTTCAACGATTGCAAAATTCAATTTCTGAAAAAGTATCTCATTGTCTTAAGAAAGAAGTCCCGGAAGAAGAGCCAGTCGAAATTGAGCCGGAGGTTGCTCCGATTTCCTGGGAAACTGATATTTTGGATCCGGTGACATCCATCCCAACAAACGAAGCAATTGAAAATAATTTGAACCAGATGCTGGAATATTCAAGATTAACCGGAAAGTCCTGCAGCACATTTCTCTGCCGCATTGACAAACTTGACAAACTTGAACAGCGAGTCGGCAAAACTACTGGTGATCATTTTCGGCAAAAAATTTCATCGATATTAATTCGTTCACTCACCGATTTAGATCTCGTCTGCCAACTTGATCGATCAACTTTCATGGTATTGATGCCTGACCGATCAGATGAAGAATCTGCAGAACTTGTGGAACAAGTGATTCGTGCTGTTCGCGGTTATCATTTTCGGACTCCTGAAACTGAGCAGGAAGTATTAGTGACAGCAAGCTTCGGTTTCACCCCCTGCCTGGCACAAGATTCTCACGATACCGTTTTAGGACGTGTTCGCAATGCAGTGAGCAAATCTGAAAGACGTGGGCGAAATCAGCTCCACATTCATGATGGAACAAAATCAATTCATTCTCTCGTCAGCTAAAGATTCTTGAAATCATTTAATGATTTCTCATTCCTTCATAAGAACAGCTTGCGCCCAGCGAACATAATAGACATTGTTGTCCACAATTACCTCTGACCTAAAAGAAGGATTCCAGTAATATTTTTTTCTAAAGAACATAACATTAATTCAGGTAAGAATGTGCGTTCAGGAAGTACCAGAACACCTCTTGCCACAATTGGAACATTGCGATAGGATTGGAGAGTCTTGACAGGATAGCGAATATAAAGCCCCTGTTTTTATCGGATCTGTTTGAGAATTTCAGTGTTACAAAAATATATATTGTAATTTTATGTTGTTCTTGCTGGTCCATTTTCTAACCGAATTAATTCAATGGATGATGCTAATGAGGCTCAAAGTTCCATCACGTGCAACAACTACTCTTCTCACTGGTTTGATATTGTTGGCAGCAACAACAATATTTGCTCAAAAGGCTTCAGCACCAGGCAGTAACGATGAAACAACGGCCCAGCTTCTTTGTCAGATTATCAAACGGTTCCATATCAGCCGACCGGAAATTGATGATTCCATATCCAAAAGACTGCTAAATAAATATATTAAACAGCTTGATTCACAGAAGCTTTATTTCACACAGACAGATATTGATCAGTTTAAAAAACATGAAACAATTCTGGATGATGAAGTTAAAAAAGGTAATGTTAAGTTTGCTTACCAAGTCTTCAAAATTTACCTGGAACGATTAGACCAGCGTACAAAACTTGCCCATAGATATATTGATTCTGAACATGATTTTACAATTCAGGAAAAAATGTATATTGATGGAGATGATGTTGATTGGGCAAAAAATGAAGCGGAAATTTCTGAACGATGGCGAAAAAGAATCAAGTATGATCTGCTTTCATTATCAATTGAAAAAACAGAAAAAGCAGAAGCAATAAAAAAACTTCACACTCGTTACGACAGTATTCGTAGCAACATGAACCAGACTGAGAAAATTGAAAATCTGGAAACTTACCTCACTGCATTAACACATTGCTTTGATCCTCATTCCACTTATATGTCTCCCCAAACACTGGAAAATTTCCGAATCAGCATGGAATTGAAGCTGGAAGGAATTGGTGCTGCATTACGCTGGAAAGACGGGTATACGGTTGTTGATCAGATCGTTCCTGGTGGTGCTGCTGACAAAGATGGTCGCCTGGAAGTGGGTGATACAATCATGGGCGTGGGACAGGAAACAGGTGACATGGTTGATGTCGTCCAGTTAAAGCTGATGAAAGTTGTCAGTTTTATTCGAGGAAAGAAAGGGACTATTGTACGCCTTCAGGTGAAAAAAGATGGTTCTGATGAATTGCTGGTTTACGATTTAACCCGGCAGACAATTGAACTAAAAGAACAGGCTGTTAAAGGGAAAATTATTGAAACAGGAAAACGAATTGAAGGAACCAATGCTCGAATAGGTATTATTAATATTCCTTCTTTTTACCGCGATTTCCGTGGAGCTGAAGCCGGAGCAGAAAACTTTAAAAGTACAGTACGTGATGTGCTGAAGGTTATTAAATCTTTTGAACAACAAGGTTCTGTTGATGGGATCGTGATTGATCTTAGATTTAATGGTGGTGGTGCACTTAAAGAATCAATTGATGTTTCCGGACTGTTTATTGATGATGGCCCGGTTGTTCTGGTTAAAGATCCCGATGAAGATATCAAGACACATTCAGATGAAATCAGGGGGACTTTGTATGATGGCCCAATTGTTGTTTTATGCAACCGACTTTCCGCATCTGCTTCTGAGATCTTTGCAGGAGCTATAAAGGATTACGGACGCGGTATTATTATTGGAGATACTACCACTCATGGTAAAGGGACTGTGCAGAATATTATCCCTGTCTCTAGCCCTTTTCGTCGTTTCTTTGCGACTAATAGAAAATTGGGATCCATTAAATTAACAATTAGCCAATTTTATCGAGTGAATGGAGATAGCACACAAAATCGTGGTGTGAAATCGGATGTCGTAATCCCTTCCGTTCTGGATTACAGTGACTTTGGTGAATCATTTCTGGATTATGCCCTTCCATTTGCACAAGTCACGCCTTCGGAACATGATCAATACCATATGGTTTCTGGAAATATTATTAAACAGATTCAGGAACGAAGCCAGAAACGTGTAAAAGCAAATAAAGAATTCCAGGAAGTTGAAGCAAATATTGTCAAATTCAAGGCAAAGAAAAATCGAAAAATGATTTCTCTGAACGAAGAAATTCTTCGAAAAGAGAGAGAAGACAATAAAAATAAAGATGATAATAAAAAGGAAGATGATAAAAAGAAAAAAGACAAAAAGAAAGATGATGACATCTTTCCAAAGAATGTTTACAACGATGAAGTTCTGGCAATTACGATAGATTATGTCGGCCTTCTTAAAAAACAGGCAACTGCCAAGAAATAAAATCGCCAGTTAATCGTGTCCTTTTTGTTCCATTTGATCATTCATAACTGATCGGGGTAATCCCGGTCAGTTTTTTTTATGTTTCGTAACGTATGAAGGTTGTCCTTTTCTTACAGGATGCAATGATAGGAGATATTATAGAATCGGAATTATCATCTGACACACTTAAAGCTGCATATTGGACTGAATTGTCGTTTTTTGCGACTGAAAATAATAAACTATGATTGCTATTGAAACTCAGAATTTATCCAAAACATACCGGGTTTATCAGAAAAAAGAAGGATTAGTTGCATCAATTCGCGGATTGTTTCACCGGGATTACAAAGAAGTTCACGCCGTTAATAATGTATCGTTCCAGATCGAAAAAGGAGAGATTGTTGCTTTTCTCGGGCCGAATGGTGCAGGAAAGACAACAACATTAAAACTTCTTTCCGGATTGATTTATCCTTCTGCAGGGACTGCGAGAGTTCTGGATTACATTCCCTGGAAAAGGGAAAACGAATACCGAAGACGTTTTTCGCTGGTGATGGGCCAGAAGAATCAACTATGGTGGGATCTTCCTGCCCAGGAGTCTTTTCAACTTCATAAAGAAATCTACCGCGTTGATCAACAAACTTTCAACAACAGGCGTGATGAACTGACATCTCTTCTTGAAGTCAGAGATTTAATTGGCCAGCCTGTTCGTGAGCTTTCTCTTGGCGAGCGAATGAGAATGGAACTCATTGCTGCTTTACTCCATGATCCTGAAATACTGCTTCTCGATGAACCGACCATTGGGCTGGATGTTGTCTCTCAACGAAGAGTCCAGGAGTTTTTGAAATATTATCAGGAACATAAAAAAATTACGGTCATCCTCACCAGCCATTATATGAAAGACATTGAAGCACTCTGCAAAAGAGCAATCATTATTAATGATGGTGAAATCAAACATGATGGAGATCTGGATGGGATCAGGGAAAAATTCAGTTCCCATAAAATTGTGAATCTTCAATTTGGCAATAATGAAATTCCTGATTCGTTTGAAAAATACGGTACGGTTCTGGAATTAAATCCCCCGCGTGTTCAGCTGGAAGTTGAACGGTCCCGGATTTCTGAAATGCTATCTGAATT
>JAJRVU010000187.1 GCA_024277145.1 Planctomycetota bacterium | reverse complement strand
TGGGACTGGTTTCCTGAAAAACTGTTTGAGAAAATGGTCGAACGAAGATCGCTCGGCACCGCTTGCTCGGAGGATCTTGTTCGATAAAACAGTTTTTAGAATACAATATACGTCAAGATGTGTTTGCTGAGACGCTTACATAATATGGATATCGTAAATGACTTTATTGATAGTTTAAAAGATAAATAATAATCTACTTTTCGCACTTGAAACACATTCAAATTCAGGAG
Source organism: Planctomycetota bacterium (assembly GCA_024277145.1). Lineage (GTDB taxonomy): Bacteria > Planctomycetota > Planctomycetia > Planctomycetales > Planctomycetaceae > JAJRVU01. The sequence goes on along the minus strand of JAJRVU010000187.1, from coordinate 3,049 downwards.
ATAATTTTAGCACATTAAACAAAGTGTTACTGTCAGCATAAAACTGAAGGAATAAGCATGGGCCATAAATTATTCACTTTGACCAAGATTCTCTGTATTGCATCTCTCATCTACACAGTTCTATCTTTTATGAATTTAAATGAGACTTTAGCCACAGAGAAGAGCATTATCAAAAAAGAAGCTTCAAAACACTTCCTGAGAGATCTTGAAAGACTGGCTAAAAAAGAAATCTCTGCAAAAGATGCGGTGAAGCTATACGAGGAAATAGATGGTGTCTATGAATTCTCATCTTTGCAGAAGAAAGAGTACGAAAAAAAATTAAAGTATTGGAAGCAGTACGCAGCAAAAGACTATGTACGAAATGGAAAAAAATGGATCCCTCGTAACGATTACATTAAATCGCAGAAAGAAGCTGATAAATTAATTAACCAGGCTTTGGAACTGGTGAAGGTTGACAACTGGAAATTTGCAGAGAAAAAATTCAAAAGTGCCAGCAAGTTGGATCAGAATGCAATTCGATCTGATTTTACTCTAGGGCTTTACTACTCTCCTCTCATCTTTACGGATATCAAAAAGGCATCGAAACATTTTCGTACGGTTTTAAAAAGAGATCCCAATAATATTTCGGCATTAAATAATCTTGCTCTGACCGAAATGCGACTGGGAAACCATACTTCTGCTTTAAAGCAATGGCGACAGGCAGTTGCCATTTCCCCAAAAATACCGGAAGTGACACATAATCTCGGCAAGCTGATCAGCGAAGCTTCTATTAAAACTGTGTACATTAAACCATCTGTTCTCGAAAAATATACGACACTTTACTCTGATGCAATTGTTTCCGGCCAAGGAACCAAGGCTGACCTCAAGAAAGGTTGGCTTTATCTGCCTTTAGTTCTTCCAAAAAAAGAAGAAGAAAGAGTTGCAGTCATAGACGATAAAATCTCTAAACTAATCGCTTTAGGTAGTGGATCTGGTTTTGTGACTGCTCCAAATTATATCTTGACAAACCGGCATGTGGTAAAAGATAAAAAGAATGGCCCCTTTGATGTCATAAAAATAATTAACCCAGAAGATCCAAAACATCAACGTGAACTGAATGCTAATATTGTTGCGATCAGTAAAAATCATTACTTGGCTATTCTTCGTTGTGATCAATTAAAAGCACCCGCCATCCCACTTTCAAGATCTCTTCCCAGAAGAGGAAGTGACATAATGATTCTGGGGTACCCTCTTGGTGATGACCTTGGGAGAAAGGTTAAGTCATCAAGAGGATCAATCACTGCATTACCAATTGAAGACCCCAAATCTTACGCTTTTAATAAACTATTATATGACGCAACTTCTAACCCTGGAAATAGTGGTGGTCCTGTCTGTGATAACAAAGGTAATATAATAGCAGTTCATAGTATAGGAACACCAAGATTAGAAGCACGGGTGGATAAATATGCAGGAGGTATTCCATCAACAATGGCTCTCCCTTTTGTGAAGAAAAGTATTCCAAATATTCAAATACCAAGTGAGTTCAACAAAGAAATGGACTGGCCTGATGTCGATGAAAAAATCAGTCCTTCGACTGTGATGATCTTTAGTTACACCAAAAATAGTTCCCTGGGTTTTATTCCCACCTCTAAGAGAAAAGGAAACAATTTTTATGAAGAAAATCTATGTCTTTCCTGCAATGGAACCAAAAAACGAAAGTGCTACAACTGCAAAAAAGGCAGAATGACTACTTTTGTGCAATCGCAAGAAGTAGTAGGTTCTGGAAATCTAAGACGGATTGTAAAGCGAAATCTCCGCACAAAGTCCCGTTGTAATGTATGCAATGGGTCAAGCCGACTCCGTTGCAAGCACTGCAGGTAGAATAGTACATGCTGTGTCGCAGTTTTGAGAGTGTTGCACTTTGACGCAGGAAGTCACTGCTTTTCCTCACGATGTAATACAGTAGAGAAGGGCAGTCCTCTGCATTTTCAAAGACGGTAATCCTGATGTTCCTGTAGACCAACTCTATAAAACAACTGGTTACGCTTTCAATCGTGGACTTCAAGGTCTCGTTTCACCTGATGGAATACATTGGCAGCTACTTCAAAAAGAACGAGTTGTTCCAGCCCTGAGAGAGTTTGATACTCATAGCATGATTTTTTGGGATGAACCGCGAAAGAAATATGTGACTTACACTCGCGGATTTGAGGACGATGATGGGATTTTTGAAATTTATCCTTCGTCTTGTAATCCCGGTGGTCCTTCCAGCACCGCATCCAGACTCTCTGAAAGAGCCATAATAGTATCCCAGTCGTTTGTGATAATATCCTGAGAATGAGCAAGGTTATTCCTTAGTTTTTCAATCTTCTTAGATGCCTCTTCCAGTTTTCGTCTTGATTGAAAGCGTGTTAGACTGCGCAGTTGTTTGCTTCGGGCAACAATTTGTGCTTTATCAGATAATTGCAGGCAATCTAAAAGTGAAAGTTCCTGGTTGCGTCTCATGCGTTCTTCAAGCAATACGTTAGCCTTCTGGATTCGACCATCCGAAAGAAACGGTTTCCAATTATCGTCTGGACAGTACCGTTCAATTAATCGACCGAACCGCATTTCGATAAGTGTAACCATCCCGAAAAGCCACATACGAGCAGGAGGTTTTTGGAGATCGGTGCGACTGACAATGCCACCAACACGTCCCAGGATTGATACAAAAAGACGTCCCTGTTCATTTAGGCGCAAGACAAGTTCAGCAAGAGGTGCTGAATCAAGTATAATCTGTGAATTATTGAATGGCTTCATATAGTCACCACATGCACCATGACCGAGATCAATTAATTCTACATACCCATTGATAATACCATCTTTTCTGATTCCCACGACCTGAAATTTTCTGGTATCCATATGTTCTCGAATTTTTTCTGCCGATGTCGAATCGTCAAATGAAACAATCGGTTCAGCGATGTCATGAACAACAAAACCTTGCTGGAAGACCCTGCGAAGACTATCTAGTCGTCCCTGAAATAGTCATTATTCAGAGATGGTAAAATATTGAACCTGGCTGATCGGAATTGGA
>JAJRVU010000186.1 GCA_024277145.1 Planctomycetota bacterium | reverse complement strand
CGAAGAACACCGTCAAGCTTTGGATTGGCTTAATCAACGAACTGATTCTAGTTCCGATTTCTTTGGTATCGTGATTGAAGTAATAAAGATTGGCAGTTCGAAACCGGCTTTACAGTTTCGCGTTGTTGTATCCCCAAACGAATGGCAGAAATCAGCAAGAAAAAAATCAGCTGGTACGACGTCAGAAAAATCTGAAAAATATCGACAATATTTTCAAGGAATTATTGACGAATTACGAGAAACTTACCAATTCACTGGTGCCCGTAAAGGACAGCCACAAAATTGGTATAGTTTCTCATCCGGAAACAAACAATTTGTTTACAGCCATAGTTTTGCTGCTGGGAACAAGGTAAGGACAGAAATTTATATTGACAGCAGTGATGAAGACGAAAACAAACAATACTTTGATAAATTACATAGCCAACGTGAATCTATTGAAGCTGAATTTGGTCAAAAATTAGAATGGGATCGACTAGATGGTAAACGGGCGAGCCGTGTGGCGATTTATCGTGAAGGATCAATAGAAGATTCCACTGACGAATTACAAGACATACACACTTGGGGGATAGCCAATCTACTTCAGTTTAAGAAGGTCTTCGGCCCAAAAGCATAAGCAAAAAGTTCCTTCTTGCATATTTATCAGCAGTGAGTAGGATGGATAGATTCAGTTTGTGAAACATATCGTACGAAGCCTATCCAGAGCAACATGACTGAATAACAAATACAATTCAAATCAATATTCCATTCAGGAGTCTGTTATGCGACAACTTTTCGTGTTAGCGTTGATATTTATCGTGATGATTCTCCCTGCAAGTACAAACGCGGAAGGATTGATTCACCAACTTCCAAAAGATGGTTCGTGGGTTCGTTTTGAGATCAACGGAAAAGGAATTGCAGTGGATGGCACGGTAAAAATCTCAATCAAAGGAACCCAGACCATATCCTCCGTTGGGCGCGTTGCCGTTAATAATGAACAATGTCGATGGATCGAAATCGAAACCGCATTGAATTATGATCGTCGTGATAGCAAAACCGGGAAACATACTGAGATCTTCAAATTGCTCATCCCGGAACAATATCTCACAAAAGGGAAGAATCCACGTGACCATGTTCTCAAGGCATACAAGGGTTCTTCCGCTAAGACAATCCGAAAGCTCGATTTGAAAGGGAATAATTCTCGCGAACTCCAAAGCATGGATGAGATGTTTCATGCACCGTTGAATCAGGAATCTCCATTGCCAGTCATCACCATCAAGACATCGCAGAAGGTTTGGACTTGTAAAGGAATCAAAAGCGAAACTAAAAGTGGTGGCACGGTTTTCAGGACTGAAACACGAATGAACGAGAACACGCCGTTTGGAGTTGTCACTTATAAATACGAAAAAGAGCGTCGTCAAAATAATATTTCACAGGGAATGAGAACAATGGAATGGAAACTCATTGAATCCGGCGAGAATTACAAAAGTGCTGCCCCCGATGCAACATAAGTTTGCGAGTTAGCAAATAGGATTCAACTGTATAGTCAACTATCATTTTCAGAAAGATAAGGTAAGTAAGTGGAAATATTATCTATGATGCCTGGTGCTCCGGAACTGTTAATCGTTTCAATCATGAGCATTATTCCAGTCGTTGCATTCTGGAAGATATGTGCTAAAGCTGGTTTTCCTGGTGCCTTGGGAATTTTGATCATTGTCCCTTTCGCTAATATCCTTCTCGTTCTCTATCTTGCCTTTGCAGATTGGCCTGCACTTAAACAGAGCGGTCCTTCAACTGAACAGGATTCTTACTCATGAATCAATATTGATCGTTTTCAAGCTATCCTTTTGATTAATAATGAAGACGGTAAAGCTATTTTTCAGTTTTTTCATCCCTGTTTCATAAAATGCGAGAACAGACCTATTCACCTCTTAAATTCACCTCAATAAATTTCATAATTCTTCAATATTTCTCTCTATTCTGAATTCTTCTCGCTTGACATAACCGCACAGAAACGATTAACTATCAATAGATAAAAGATATAAATGTCTTGTTGTCTTGATATCTTATTTCGAGGTTAGATAAAAAGCTGTAACTCTTTCAATAGTATCTATTTATAGATGTTCAGCCATTATTAATCAGAGTATTAGAGAGAATTGGTAATGCAAAATCTGAATTCTTCCATAATCCGTAATCCAACCATTCTACCTCGTTTCTCGCAATTATTGTCCAGAGATTCAAGTAGAGATGCTCTCAGGATAATGTGCATCCTGACATTCCTTTTACTCGTTTTGCCGATGAATCTTCAAGCTCAGGATACCCCTGATTATTTCAGACAGCAGTGCATGAACTGCCATACGATTGGTGGCGGCAAATTGACTGGTCCGGACTTGAAAGATGTGACAGGTCGAAAAGATCGGGAATGGTTAGTCAACTTTATGATGAACCCCAAGTCAGTGATTGACAGTGGGGATCCATATGCCGCCAAGCTTCTTGAAGATGCGGGTGGTAAAACAATCATGCCTCTTGCTTATGGAATGACAAAAGAACGGGCTGGAAAACTGCTTGATCTGATTGAAGCGGAATCCAAACTTGAAAAATCACAATTTAAAGGATTGAAGATTTCTTCAGAGCCATTTACGCCTGCAGACATTTCAAAAGGTCGTGATATATTTCTTGGGCTTTCATCGCTTGAATCAAAGGGGACAGCCTGTATTTCCTGTCACTCCATGTACGACATTAATGCATTGGGGGGTGGACGATTGGGACCTGATTTAACTCATGTTTATGAACGGTTAAAAGGGCGAAAATCTTTGAGTGCATGGTTGGTTTCACCTGGAACCGCAACGATGCAACCTATCTTTAAGAATCATCCTTTACAGCCTAAGGAAATACATTCTCTTGTTGCTTACTTTGAAGAGTCAGCTAACCACAACGAAAAAAATAAATCAGGTGGTTTGGTTGCATTTTTCCTTGCAGGTTTGATCGGTTCAACGGGTCTCTTTTTCCTTCTGGATTATATCTGGAGGCGAAGATTCCGGGAAGTTCGTAAATCGGTTGTAGAAGGGGCTTCCAGATGAGTCTGTCATCTTGAAAGTCGATTATTTTTATTGTTCACAAAAATTTATCGTTCACGGTACAAAGAAATTTATTTTAAGAACAAGTAGTACTTAAGAGGTAACAATATGAGCGTTTTAGACGCAATTGCATGGATTAAAGATGAATGTAATCCCGGGAACCGAACTTGGGAAGAGTTTTATCGAAATCGATGGCAGCATGATAAAATTGTTCGTAGTACGCATGGTGTGAACTGCACCGGTGGCTGTACCTGGCAAATCTATGTCAAAGACGGAATTGTGACATGGGAAATGCAAGGCCTTGATTACCCTATCTTAAGTAAGGATATACCTCCTTACGAACCGCGCGGATGCCAGCGGGGAATTTCATTCAGTTGGTATCTCTACAGTCCGATTCGTGTAAAATATCCTTATATTCGTGGGGCGCTGCTTGATCTTTGGCGTGAAGCAAAAGCGAACCATGCTGACCCTGCGGATGCCTGGCAAAGTATGGTTAATGATGAAGACAAAAGACGCCGGTGGCAAAAAGCCCGTGGAAAAGGTGGCTTGAGAAGAACCGATTGGGATACCGCGCTTGAAATTATTTCTGCTTCACTGGTTCATACAATTAAAGATAACGGACCGGATCGTATTGCTGGATTCTCTCCGATTCCTGCGATGTCGATGGTGAGTTATGCGTCGGGTGCAAGATTGATGCAATTGCTCGGCGGAATTTCTCTTTCCTTTTATGACTGGTATTGCGACCTGCCAACTGCTTCTCCCGAAACATGGGGAGAGCAAACTGACGTTGCGGAAAGTGCTGACTGGTACAACGCTAAACTTCTTGCTGTGATGGGAGCGAACCTTAACATGACGAGAACCCCTGACTGCCATTTTGCAGCAGAAGCTCGTCATAATGGTTCAAAGATGTGGGTCTTCTCTCCCGATTTCAGTCAGGTTTCCAAGCTGGCTGATGAATGGGTTGCAGTGAATGCTGGTCAGGATGGTGCGTGGTGGATGGCTGTGAATCATATCATCCTGAAAGAATGCCATCACGAAAAGCAAGTTCCTTACTTTGTCAATTACACCAAGAAATACACCGATGCTCCTTATCTGGTTGAACTCGAAAAGAAAGATGGCGTTTATCGACCGGGACAGTTATTACGTGCAGGACGAATCAAAGGATACGAGAACGAAGAAAAAGGGGATTGGAAATTCCTGATGTGGGATGAAAAAGAAAATCATCCTAAAATGCCTATGGGAAGTTCCGGTCATCGCTGGGGAGAAGAAAAAGGGAAATGGAACCTGCTTCTTAAAGATAGTGTTGACGGATCGGATATTGATCCTCGTTTGAGTTTCCTGAAAGAACATGATGGCGTTATCCAGGTTGATCTGGATGACTTCGGCATTGCAGATTCTCATCAACGTGGTGTTCCTACCAAAAAATTAAAAACAGTTGATGGTAAAGAAGTCATTGTCACCACCGTCTACGATGTGCTGATGGCACAATACGGCGTGAATCGTGGTTTGGAAGGCAATTATCCTGATAGTTATGACGATGAAGACAAGCCTTACACTCCTGCGTGGTCTGAAAAATATACCGGCATGAGTCGAAATGTTTTGATTCGATTTGCCCGTGAATGGATGACAACCGCGGAACTGACTGAAGGTCAGTGCACAATTATTATCGGTGCAGGTATTAATCACTGGTACCATTCGAACCTGATGTACCGTGCGGGAATTCATGCATTGATGTTCTGCGGTTGCGTTGGTGTGAATGGTGGTGGCTTGGGTCATTATGTGGGTCAGGAAAAACTGGCACCAGCTGAATCCTGGGCTTCCATTGCGTTAGCTAAAGATTGGTATCCTCCTTCACGACTCCAGAATGCTCCAAGTTGGCATTATGTTCACTCGGATCAATGGAGATATGAAAAAGAATTCACCGATTATCATACCGTTCCAAAAACAACAGGGGAAACAACAGCGACCGGTCACACAATGGAGATGCAGATCCGTGCTGTCAGGCAAGGTTGGCTTCCATTCTATCCACAAACACCGGACAACCCGATTGAACTTGTCAAAGAGACTCGCGAAAACGGAGCGGGGTCTGAAAAAGAAATTGTTGACCAGCTTGTTAAACGATTCAAAGATAAAGACCTGAAGTTCTCAGTGGAAGATCCGGATGCAGAAGAGAACTGGCCACGCGTCTGGTTTATCTGGCGTGGTAACGCGCTAATGTCGAGTGCAAAAGGGCATGAGTTCTTCCTGAAACATTATTTGGGAACTCATACCAATACTGTTGCACAGGACCTGGCGGGAGATTCCGTCAAGGAAGTCACCTGGCACGACAAAGCCCCCGAAGGCAAGATGGATCTGGTTGTTGACCTGAACTTCCGAATGGATACGTCAGCACTTTATTCAGACATCATTCTGCCTGCAGCGACGTGGTATGAGAAAGCTGATCTTAACTCAACGGATATGCACAGTTTTATTCATCCGCTTTCTCCAGCGGTTCCTCCATGTTGGGAATCAAAAAGTGACTGGCAGATTTTCAAGGCGATTGCGAAGAAGTTTTCTTCACTTGCTGAAAAGCATTTCCCTGAACCAGTTGAAGATATCATCATGGCACCATTGCCACATGATACTCCTGCTGAAACAGCTCAACCTGATATGAAGCAATGGATCAAAGGTGAGATTGATGCCATCCCGGGTAAAACAATGCCTAACATGAAAATTGTTAAACGAGATTACAAGAATCTCTATAAGCAATATATTTCATGGGGACCAATGGTTAAGAAAAATGGTCTTGGCGCTCACGGAACAAGTTTTTCCGTTGAAGAAGAATATGATGATGCACTCCTGGTCTCTAATACAGAAACATGGGACGGGAATACGTATCTATCGCTGGCAAAAGATGAAGATGTCTGCAATACCATCCTGTCGTTTGCCACGGTCACCAATGGCGAACTGGCTTACCGTAGTTATAAAAACATGGAAGCAAAAACGGGAGTTCCTTTAGCTCATCTTGGCGAGAAAAATCGCGGGGTACGAACCAGTTACAAGGATATTCAGTCTCAGCCCAGAAGATTTATCAACAGCCCGATGTGGTCTGGATTGATTGAAAATGGTAGGGCGTATTCTCCATTCACCTATAACGTTGAATCTGATGTTCCGTGGAGAACATTAACAGGGCGACAGCATTTTTATCTTGATCATCCTGTTTATATTGATTTTGGTGAACATTTACCAACATACAAACCAAAACCGCTGCCAACTCAGTATGCGGACACGCAATTCAGTGAAGATGTTGATAATTCACTTACGCTGAATTACCTCACGCCACACGGGAAATGGCATATGCATTCCACCTACGGTGAGACTTCCCGTATGACAACACTTTCTCGTGGAGTCGATCCGTTGTGGTTGAGCATACAGGATGCGGAAACGATCGGAGTTGATGACAACGACTGGGTTGAAGTCTTTAACGACAACGGCGTGGTTGTCACCCGTGCTTGCGTCAGTGCACGAATTCCTCCTGGAATTTGTATCCAGTATCACTCACCGGAGAGAACTTATTCCGTTCCGAAATCTCCTTTGAGAAAAAAACGTCGTGCTGGCGGTCACAATAGTTTGACCCGTACTCGATTGAAACCGAACTTCATGATTGGTGGATATGGTCAATTCACCTATCACTTTAATTATTGGGGACCGATTGGATGTAACCGTGACACCCATATTGTTGTTCGGAAATGTCCTAAATTGATTTGGTAATGCCCTATCGAGCATTAGATTTTAGTTGAATTTGTAATAAATAGTTTCCATGCCGTTGGTCTATCATTTTTTGATGATCAACAGGAGAAGATTAAATGAATATTCGATCCCAGGTTTCCATGGTTTTCCATTTGGATAAATGTATCGGCTGTCATACATGCAGTGTTGCCTGTAAAAATATCTGGACAGACCGAAAAGGTACTGAGTACATGTGGTGGAATAATGTGGAAACCAAGCCTGGTACTGGTTATCCCACCAAATGGGAAGATCAGGACAAATATAAAGGAGGTTGGGAAAAAAAGAACGGGACCATCAAAATTCGTTCGACAGGTAAAGCCCGAGTTGTTCCCAATATTTTCCATAATCCTCATATGCCCAGTATGGATGATTATTACGAACCGTGGACTTACGATTATAAAAATCTCTTTAATGCTCCTGAAGGAAATGACCAACCGACTGCAAGACCGATTTCGATGGTTACAGGTGAGTATATTGATATTGAAGCGGGACCAAACTGGGATGATGACCTGAGTGGTTCACAAATTTATGCTGAAAATGATCCAAATCTGGATGGCTTAACGGAACAGCAAAAAGCGCAGTTAAGTTCTGTTGAACAACTCGTCTTCTTTTATCTTCCCCGAATTTGTAACCACTGCTTGAATCCGACATGTGTTGCGTCATGCCCATCTGGTGCCTTATACAAACGAGGTGAAGATGGAATTGTATTGATCGATCAGCAACGATGCCGGGCGTGGCGATCCTGCGTTTCCGCATGTCCTTACAAAAAAACCTATTACAACTGGTTCACCGGTAAATCAGAAAAATGTATTCTCTGTTTCCCTCGCCTTGAAACGGGACAGGCTCCTGCGTGCTTCCATTCCTGCGTTGGTCGAATTCGATACCTTGGCGTACTCCTTTATGATGCTGACAAACTGGAAGAAGTTGCGAATCTGCCTGACGATGAACTGATTGAAGCACAACGCGAAATGATTATGGATCCGCATGATCCTAAAGTCATTGCAGAAGCTCGAAAAAATGGCGTTCATGATTCTGTGATCGAGTCTGCACAAAATTCGCCAGTTTATAAATTTGTGAAAGACTGGAAAGTTGCGTTACCAGCACACATCGAATACCGAACACTGCCTATGCTTTTTTATGTTCCTCCGATGTCTCCGGTACAAGCAACTAAAGAAGAAGACATCATTGATCATTCCACAGAAAACCTGTTCCATGATATTGATTCAGCCCGTATTCCCATGAAATTCTTTGCAAACCTCTTCGGTGCAGGGAACGAGGGACCCGTTCGATATGCTTTAGCCAAACAAAAAGCAGTTCGCTGGTTACGCCGGGCTCAAACGGTGGGAGATATTACCGCAGAGATGGCAGCAAGAATGCTCCGCGAAGCAGATTGCACGGAAGAAGAGGCAATGGAAATTTATAATCTGACTTCTCTTTGTACTTTTGATGATCGATTTGTTATTCCACCAATGCATCGTGAAGAAGCAATTGAACTTATGAAGGAACCTCATGAACACAAACAAAGTGTTGGGTTTGGATTCTCTGCCAGCCCGAGGAGGGGACTATGATTCGTCAACGGTTAAGAGTTCTTGATCTGGTTGGAAAGCTGCTTAGCTATCCAAAAGAAGGTTATTGCCAATATGCAATTGAACTGGATGAACTTTTTAAAGAAGACAATCATGAATTGTCCGAATATTTTTCACAATTTTTAGAATTTGTGAAATACAAAGAGACTTATGAACAGGAAGAACTTTTCACACGTACTTTTGAAATTAACCCGGGTTGTGCACTGGAAGTCGGCTGGCATTTGTTCGGTGAAGAATATTCACGCGGACTCTTCATGGTTCGAATGAGGGAAGAGCTTCGACAAAACAACATTGCAGAAGCAACCGAATTACCTGACCATATTTCTTATGTTTTACCGATCCTTGATTTAATGAATCCGACAGATGGACGCGAATTTGCAAGAGCCTGTGTCTGTCCAAGCCTCGGAAAAATGAAAACATCCCTCGAAGAAATTGACAGTCCTTATATTCCGTTAATGACAGGACTCGTTTTTTACCTGTTAAAAGAATACGACCTTCCTGAATCTTGTCTGACACCTGAAGAAAGTAAACGTTTTGACACGGGTGAAGATCCTTTACATAACTACAAAGGTTCACATTCATCATCAATTCCGGGTTATTCAGAAGAGAATTGTGATTCAGGGATCTGCAGTGGATGCTCAGGCGATTTGATTTCTCTCGATTCAAATTTACCGAACAATTTGCAAGCACAAGATACAAACCAAGAAAAAACTTTAAAAACAAACCAACAAACTGATAAGCGGAGTGAGAATAATGGGTAGTTATTTTGATCAGATATTATTTATCGCATTGCCTTATGTATCGCTTTTTACATTTTTCCTGATGACGATCTACCGGTATCGGGCTGAATCGTTTTCCTATTCCAGTTTGTCGAGCCAGTTTCTGGAAAACAAACAGCATTTCTGGACAGTTGTACCATTTCATTATGGAATATTGGCCGTGACGCTTGGTCATGTCATTGCTTTTTGCATACCAAGAACAATTCTTGTATGGAACAGTCATCCCCTCCGGCTTTATATCTTAGAAATTTCCGCACTGTCTTGTGGCCTCTTAACGTTAATCGGTTTAGTCGGAATTGTCTGGAGAAGATTAACGTATCCTAAAGTCCGTGGGATCACCTCGCCAACAGACTGGATTATCTACGTCATGCTGGTGCTTCAGGTATTGAGTGGTGTTGGGATAGCCTTATTTCATCCGTGGGGATCATCCTGGTTTGCAAGCAATATGACTCCCTATCTTTGGTCAGTTTTCACTCTTGATCCGAATATTGGATATGTCGCTGCCATGCCCTGGCTGGTGAAATTCCACATAATTTTAGCTTTTCTGACGGTTGGATTTTTCCCGTTTACAAGACTGGTTCATATTCTGGTGATTCCGAATCCTTATCTCTGGCGTAAAAACCAAGTGGTCCGCTGGAATCGAAACCCTAAATAAATATTCAATAATTTTGATAAGAAAAAAGTATCAACAGAAAATTCAATTTGAAATACAAACAGCTCAATAAATACGATATTTAGACCAACAAAACCTTATTTAAGACAGAAATTCCAGACTAATGGACATTCAAAACAAAGCAACAAAAATTGAACTGTTCTCGTTAAAAACGCCTCAGATGCGGGCGTTCCACATGTCATGGTTTTCTTTTTTCCTCTGTTTCTTTGCCTGGTTCGGCATCGCTCCTCTTATGGCCGAAGTGAAAAAAGAGTTCGGGCTGACTAAAGAACAGATCGGTAATACCATTATTGCCTCGGTTTCAATTACCATTTTTGCACGATTGTTCATTGGTTGGATGTGTGACCGGATTGGTCCACGGATTAGTTATACATTGCTTTTGATATTCGGTTCCATTCCTGTGATGTGTATTGGTTTGGCTGATTCTTATATCACGTTTCTTCTTTTTCGGCTTGGAATTGGAGTCATTGGGGCATCATTTGTGATCACCCAGTATCACACATCGGTGATGTTTGCTCCGAACTGCGTTGGAACCGCGAATGCCACCTCTGCCGGGTGGGGAAATCTCGGTGGCGGTGTCACCCAGATGGTCATGCCTTTGGTCTTTGTGGGATTTGTTACTCTCGGGTATTCAGCTACATCTTCCTGGCGACTGGCGATGGTGGTTGCAGGAGCTGTCTGTTTTGCAACAGGGATAGCGTACTTTTTCTTCACGACCGATCTCCCGAATGGTAACTTCAAAGAATTACGTGCATCAGGTGAGCATGTATCTGTTAAAAAAGGACAAGGGGCATTCAAGGCAGCTGTGCTGGATTATCGAGTTTGGGCGTTGTTCTTTGTGTATGCTGCCTGTTTTGGAATTGAACTCACAAATAATAACAT
>JAJRVU010000185.1 GCA_024277145.1 Planctomycetota bacterium | reverse complement strand
GACCTCTTTCACGCTGTGCCCCTGTGCCAAAAATCTGAGTACCTCTTTTTGGCGAGGCGTCAACCCGATAATATCCTTTCTCTTTCGCGGACCGGCAAGATGTTTTTTAATTCTTTGGACCTGTTCGTGCAATAATTGTGAATACGAACAAGTGCCCTCCAGGAGCTGTTTGATCGTCTCAGCGATTTGGGACGGAGATTCTCGCATGCTCAGCAATCCGACAGGCTTGCAGGCGAGGATGTCACATAAAAGTAAGTCAGAAACTTCGTCAAACCAAAATGCGATCTTCAGTATTGGATCGCGTTGTTTCAATTCAGTCGCAAGTTGCACGCACGATTCGCCATGAAAGCTTAATGGCAAAATGATCAGAGCCGGAGAAACAAGAGAGGCCATTTCTAAACATTTTTCAGAACTACCAATGCCGTAAACCTGACCAACCACTGGAATTGTTTCCAACCAGGATTTCAGTGCTTCACGTACCAGAGTCCCTGATTCACCAATGAGAAGAGTTCTGCCAACGTTTGGTTGGAAACTTGCCGGTTGAGTATCGCGAATCATTTTGCTTTGTCCCTGCTTATCAATATTTTCTTACGTGGTCCCTTCTTTGGTCTATCTGCATTTCTAATAATTAAATCCGTAGTTTTCAGTCAGAAAAATCAGCAGGGGCGGGCAGGGTGACAGAATCTGTCACCCCTCCTTCTTTTCCATACAGTAATATCCCTGCCGTTAAAAATACTTCTGAAGAGGCAATAGTCCTCCTATTTTCTCTATACCTCCAAGGTGTGATCATTTGTGTAGTTGCTTGCCTCAGGGTAAATGAAACACAACAGCAGTGTGTCGTGTTGTATAGTTACTATTTGAGGGAATATGCCTCTTTTGCACCAGGAACAAGCTTGTTCAAACTAATATCAGCGAAAAAGACGACGAATAAAAAAGAAGGGGGAAATCCCTGAAATATCAAATTCAATTATTCGCAGTGCAAGATATTATCATCCCTGCTCGAAATGCTGTTCTATACTGGAATTGATGTTGGTGCATCTGGATAGTAATGAAAGAAGCTTTCAGTGCACCCTGTCAATTGACCAGTAACCCTGTCAACGTAGGTAAGCAGACCACAATGAATACTGCCATTCGAGAAAAAGCTGAAACGACAACGGCTTTAGTCAACCCGATCATTAGCTCAGTCATTCGTACTTTTGAGTCGATGCTGAACTGTTCCCCCAAGCGAATTAGCCTGGAAGTGAAAAGTGGCCATTCTCCTAAATATCCGCTGAGCGCGATTGTAGGGTTAACAGGGAAAATGAGTGGAACGATTATCTTCAGCGTTTCCAATGAAGCTGCCTTGGAAATCCTGAGTCGCCTTGTTTTTGAGCAAGCCAAAGAGATTACGTCAGAAGTTTGCGATGCGGTGGGGGAAATTGCGAACATGATTGCTGGATCTGCCAAGGCAGATTTAGCGCATCTGAATTTGATATTAAGTATCCCGAACATGGTTTTAGGCGAGAATCACGAGGTACTTTATCCTCCCGATGTCTCCACACCGATGTGTATTCATTTCGATTCAGAAATCGGGCCCTTCACCATTGAATTCGGATTTCGAGATTAGTTTCCTCTTGACGCGAAGCATTGTCAGAAACTTCCAGCAAAATATTTATGAAAGTTGCTATTGAAAGGGTATGGTAAAAAATGAAAGTTCTTATTGTCGATGACTCTGGAACGATGCGAATTATCCAGAAGCGATGTTTGAATAAACTTGGTATCACAGATATCGATGAAGGAGAAGATGGCGTCAAGGGGATGGTGCAATTTCGCGCCAATCAATACGATGTCATCTTCACCGACTGGAACATGCCTAACATGGATGGTTTGGAATTTCTGAAAGAAATTCGCAAAAGTAACACTCAGGTCCCTGTCATTATGATTACGACAGAAGCAGAAAAAGCACGTGTTATTCTTGCTGTACAGGCCGGAGTATCGGACTATCTGGTAAAACCGTTCACGCCAGATGCGTTGAAGGAAAAACTTGAAAAATGGGTCGGCTGCCACGTCTGATTTTGACCTAGGGTTTACTACCGAATGTGTGCTTTTTGCATCATTCTCCCAGGTAACCTGGTCACTAATTTTGATCGCACTAAATCAGGCACGAGGCTTTGATAATGTTTGACGCAGAAAAACTTTGGACATCGACTCAACTTCCCACACTTCCCGGCGTGGCGATTAAACTGATTGAACTTTCCAAAAATCCTGAAACGGAAATTTCAGAAATCGTGGAACTGGTGAAGACCGATCCTGCAATCTGCGGGAAGATTCTGAAGTCGACTAACTCTTCCTTTTTTGGTTTTTCTTCACAAATCAGTTCCATCGACAAAGCGGTTCCCTTGCTGGGAACAACGGTCGTTACCTCATTAGCTATCAGTTTTTCCCTGGCAAGCGACTCGGTTAACACAGGCCCTTTGCAGCCTTATTACAAAGCTTATTGGAAGCAATCGATCATCCACGCTGTCGCAG
>JAJRVU010000184.1 GCA_024277145.1 Planctomycetota bacterium | reverse complement strand
TGGACCGCAAAGCTCGGCTCTCAAACTTATGGCAACCCTGTTGTTGCTAATGGAAAAGTTTATGTCGGAACCAATAATGGTGCTGGGAATCTGAAAAAATATCCTTCAACCGTTGATCTCGGTGTCCTTGCCTGTTTCGATGAAAAAACAGGTAAATTTCTCTGGCAGCATTCCAGCCCGAAACTCCCTACCGGTCGTGTTCACGATTGGCCTTTGCAGGGAATTTGTTGTGCTCCCTATGTTGATGGAAAACTGCTTTGGTTTGTCAGCAGTCGGGGTGAAGTTGTCTGCCTTGATACCGAAGGGTTTTATGATGGGAAAAATAACGGACAAAAAGGGGAACCGGAAAATAAAGATGAAGCAGATGTCATCTGGAAATTTGACATGATGGGAAAACTGGGTGTCTCGCAACATAATATGTGCAGTTGCTCAGTCACTTGTGCTGGTGATGTTCTTCTTGTGAATACTTCCAATGGTCTGGATGAATCTCATATTAATCTTCCTGCACCGGATGCACCGAGCTTTATTGGCTTGGATAAAAATACAGGGAAAGTTCTCTGGACAGATAAATCTCCCGGACGAAATATTCTGCACGGGCAATGGTCCTCACCAACCTTTGCTGAAATTAACGGACGAGCTCAGGCAATCTACAGTGGCGGTGATGGCTGGCTTTATAGCTTTGATCCTAAAGGGGATGGAAATGGAAAATCACGACTGATTTGGAAATTTGATTGTAACCCCAAAGATTCCAAATGGATTCTTGGTGGACGAGGAACCCGTAACAATTTAATTGCTACCCCGGTTGTTTATGAAGGGTTAGTTTACTGTGCCGTCGGGCAGGATCCCGAACATGGTGAAGGGGTTGGTCACCTCTGGTGCATTGATCCTACAAAATCGGGAGATGTCAGCCCGACATTGGCAGTCGATAAAACTGGAAAACCAATTCCACATCGTCGACTGCAAGCGATTGATTCTGAATTTGGTGAAAAAGCGATCAGTAATTCAAATTCTGCAGTCATCTGGCATTACAGTGAAGTTGATTCTGATGGTGATGGTGAATTTGCTTTTGAAGAACAGATGCACCGATCCTGTGGAACAGTCGCCATCAAAAACGACATCCTTTACATTGCAGATTTCAGTGGTTTGTTCCATTGTCTGGATGCAAAAACCGGAAAACCGTACTGGACGCACGACATGTTTGCAGCTGCCTGGGGTTCTCCATTAATTGTAGATGATAAAGTATATATTGGCGATGAAGATGGTGACATTACCATTTTTGAATTGTCCAAAGAGCTGAATATCATTAGTGAAATCAATATGGATAACGCTGTTTACAGCACGCCGATAGTGGCTAACAATGTTCTGTTTATTGCAAATAAATCAACGTTGTTTGCAATTGAAGCCTCGAAAAAATAGAAGAAGGTCTTCTCTTCTTATTAGTGAAAACAAAACTCCGGGGAATCGTATTTGGTTCCCCTTTTTTTATCTGTTTGAAAATACATCTGCCTGAATTCTTTTCTTTTCTAGGTCAGGAATTTTACAGGAACAAAAATGCCGACACAGGAAATTGATCAGGATCGAATCACTCTCGGGGTTCAGCAGCCCTGGGCGGAATTGATCATGAAAGGCATTAAAACAGTTGAAGTTCGTAGCTCCAACACAAACCAGCGAGGACCAATTTACATCTATTCATCCCGAAAGTTATCGAAAAATCCTAAAGCAGAAATCGCTATCGAAGAGCATGGCTTGATTCGGGATGAACTGGAGTTGGGAAAGTTGCTGGGCTCGGTTGAAATTGTTGATTCAAAACCTTGCGAAAAAAAAGATTCCGTTGCAGCCTGTTTGGGAAATGAAGATTTATCGAAATTCTTTAGTTGGCATCTGGAGAAGCCGAAGCCTTTCAAAAAAGTAGTGGAAGTGAAATATCTTCCGTATGGCGTCTGGTTTTATCCCTTCAAACGAAA
Organism: Planctomycetota bacterium; assembly: GCA_024277145.1. Lineage (GTDB taxonomy): Bacteria > Planctomycetota > Planctomycetia > Planctomycetales > Planctomycetaceae > JAJRVU01. The sequence goes on along the minus strand of JAJRVU010000184.1, from coordinate 2,553 downwards.
AAACAAAGAACCGTAGTGCTCTTTCGAGCTTTAAATGTCACCCAGCCCAGTTCAAATTGAACAAAAAGTATAATGAAATTTAATCAATCAGGGAATTGCGATCATGCGATATTGGAATTACTGTTCAAAACTTCTTTTTGTATTCACTCTTCTTGTTGGATCACTCTCACCTATATGTTTGTTTGCACAGAACACAAACTCTCTTCCGAATATTCTCTGGTTGACAAGCGAAGATAACGGTCCTCATCTGGGATGTTATGGAGATGAATACGCGGACACTCCCCATATTGATTCGCTTGCCAAAAAAGGAATGATTTATCTGAATGCCTGGTCCACCGCACCTGTTTGCGCACCAGCCAGAACAACTTTGATTACGGGAATGTATCCCCCTTGTACTGGTTCACAACACATGCGAAGCCTGGTCAAGCTCCCTTCCGACATTAAACTTTATCCTCAACTTTTAAGAGAACAAGGCTACTATTGCACGAATAATCGAAAAGAAGATTACAATATTATTAAGCAGGGAAAAGTCTGGGACGAATCAGGACCACGGGCACACTGGAAAAATCGACCTGCAGGAAAACCATTTTTCGCAGTCTTCAATTATACTGTCAGCCATGAGAGCCAATTAAGAAAACGTCCTCACAAAGCAATCCATGATCCTGCACAGGTTCGCATTCCTCCTTATCATCCTGATGCCCCCGAAATTCGGCAGGACTGGGCACAATATTATGACAAGCTGACTGAAATGGACCTGATGGTGGGGAAAGCTTTAAACCAGCTTGAAAAAGATGGGCTTTCCGAAGAGACCATCATTTTTTATTACGGAGATCATGGTTCCGGGATGCCTCGAAATAAGCGTTGGCTTTATCAGAGTGGATTGAGAGTTCCGTTAGTCGTTCATTTTCCTGAAAAATTTAAACATCTTGCTCCGAAAGAATATCAGGCATCCGGGAAATCAGAACGCCTTGTCGGCTTTGTCGATTATGCTCCCACGCTACTCAGTATTGCAGGTGTTACGCCTCCCCAAATCATGCAGGGAATTTCTTTTTCGGGCAAGTTTGAAAAACCGGAGCCGGAATACATTTTTGGTTTTCGTGACAGAATGGATGAGCGTTATGACATTTCACGAACCGTACGAGATAAACGATATCATTACATCCGAAATTACATGCCTCATCGCCCGCAGGGTCAATACCTCGGGTATATGTTCAAAACTCCCACTACACGCAAATGGAAAGAATTGTTCGATTCCCATCAACTGAATAAAGCTCAATCAGTCTTCTGGGAGGCAAAACCTCTCGAAGAACTTTTTGATCTTGAGAACGACCCGGACGAAATCAATAATCTGGCAAATTCCTCCAAATATCAACTCATTCAAAACCGTTTAAAAAACCAGTTGACCCAGCATATCCTGGAAATTCGAGACACAGGTTTTCTACCCGAAGCAGAAATTCATTTAAGATCAAAACAATCCACACCCTATGAAATGGCGCAGAACAAATCCCTGTATCCGTTGGAGGAAATATTAAAAATGGCAGAGGTTGCAACGAGTTTGCGAGGGAATGGAGTCGGCGCTTTAGTCAATATCCTTTCTTCTTTGCAGAAGGGACTGAAACATGAGGAATCGGCTGTTCGATACTGGGCTGCCATTGGATTATTGAATCTTGAGGATTTCGGATATGATGGATGTAGAGAGGTGTTGGTCAAACTTCTCGATGATTCCTCTGCAAGCGTGCAGGTGGTGGTTGCAGAAATTCTCATCAGGTACGGAACAAAGGAGGAATCCCGAAAGGCGATAGAAAAGCTTCTTGAATTAGCCAACTTTGAGCATCATCATTATTATGAATCTCTGGCTGCTTTAAACGTGTTGGTTTATTTCAATGATCAAATCAAACCGTATCGTGCAGTGATTGAAGCTCTTCCCAGAATCAACAACGCTGTGCCCAGGCGAATTAATAATTACGTGGAAAGAATGATCAACAAAATCATCGAAGATTTTGCTTCAGGCAGTCAGGGACAATGATCCCCGAGAGAACCAGACAATATCTGGAAATGATGCAGAACGTGGCGCACTGTATATATACTTAATCCATCTATATCAATTATAGAAACGCTCTGAATTGGCGAAGAAGCTGATGTGATTACTCTTCTTCTTCTTCTTCCGCTGCCACCTTCTCTTTTAATTCCGATAAAGGAATGATTTCTTTCATGGGCTGAATGAAAAACATTTTTTTGGTCGCTTTTTTCTGCAATGCTTTCATTTTCTCTTCAGCTTCAGCACGTTCTTCGTAGGGAAAACGAGCTTCTTCCTTCATGCTTCCATTGAAGATTCCCCAGATGAGTCGACGGCGATCAGCTACTTTTTCTTTCACACGTTTTTTACGCGTTGCCTTTTTCTTGGTCGCTTTTTTCTTCTTTTTAGGTGATGCTGCCTCTTCCGCTTCTATAGCTTCAGCAGCTTCTGCCTGTTTTCTCAGTTCCAGTCGACTTGGAGTTTTACGAGCCATTCTAGCGTGTTCTCTTCTAGATCGAGTTTCATTTACATGTAGC
>JAJRVU010000183.1 GCA_024277145.1 Planctomycetota bacterium | reverse complement strand
ATGGAAGACTATACCTTGTGAACGATACAGGAATTGCAACTTGTCTCAATGCAACCAATGGAAAAACGATCTGGCAAAAACGAGTCCGCGGTCGGTTTTCTATGTCACCATTACTTATCAATGAAAAAATTCTGGTGACTAACGAAAAAGGGAAAAGTTACATTTTCAATACCGGAGACCAATTCAAAATTATTGCAGAAAATGATCTGAAAGAAACGATCTATGCAACTCCAGCAATTCTAAGTGGGAAACTTTATTTCAGGACAAATGAGAATCTGATTTGCATCGGAACACGGTAGGGATAAGCACTAAAATTGAGATCGTGATTGCTTCCTGAACTGGCCGGGAGTCAGTTTGAGTTCTCTTTTGAAGACAACACTCATGTATTCTGAGTGCTCATAGCCTGCCAGGATAGATATCTGTTCCAATGAGAGGTCCGTTTCTGATAGAAGCTGTTTGATTCTCCTGAGTTGAACGTTTCGAATTTCTGCCTGTGGCGACCGTTTCAGGAACTGGCGAAATCTTCTTTCAAGAATACTTCGTGAAACAGAGAATTTTTTGAGAACATCGTCTACTGTAATGCCTTCACATGCATTTTGTCGAATAAATTGCACGGCTGAGGCAATGACAGGATCTTCAATCGCCAAGACATCCGTCGAAAGACGAGTTTGAATTCCAACCGGGGAAAAATTTAATTCCTCAGATTCTGGACGAATTCCGCTCATTAGTTTTTCAAGTAGTCGGGAGGCTTCGTATCCAACCCGTTCTGGATTCAGTATCACGCTGGATAAAGGTGGATCACAAAAATTGCAAAGAAGTTCATCGTTATCAACGCCTATGACAGCAATTTCTTCGGGAACTGAAATCCCCTGCCTTCTGCATGCGTCCAAAATGTGTTGTCCTCGCATATCGTTGCAAGCCATAATTCCGGAAGGTCGGGAAATCTGGTTCAGCCATTGCCCCACTTTTTCCTGTTGTTGATCCCAGGATTCCGCGTCGCTGATTTTCCAAGGCGATTCATAAAAGTCTGTTTTGTAGCCTGCTTCATTAACTGTCCTTTCGAAACCTTTGAATCTTTTCAGGGACCAGAGGTGATCAGTAAAGCCACAAAAAGCGAAATTACGAAACCCTCTTTCAAGAAGATGTTTTGCAGCAAACTCTCCTGTTTGTTCGTGGTCTATGCCAACAAATGGAAAGCAGGTTTTTCCATAGACATCTGTGAGATCCACAAGAGGTATTTTTTTTCGGTTGATGATTTTTGCCAACGCAGGAGTGGTTGACCTGCTGATGACTCCATCTCCATCCCATGATTCCAACCAGGCGGGATGTTCCACCATTAATTCTCTCTGTTCGAGAAAGAGAGACCACGGTTCATGTGTGACGACATAAGAATTAATCCCTTTCAAAACATCTCTTCCATAAGAAAGAGATGTTTCCACGATCAGCAAAATTCGTTTTCTTGACATGTTCGTTTTCTTGACATGGATGTGATGGATTGTGATGTCATCGTTTGCTTTATTTCTGCAAAGAGCAATTGTAACAAATCTCAAATATCGTACTGATGATTGATCAGAAATAGCTTTCGGTCTATTTATTCATTACAGACTAATACAATATCAATCCTCTATTTAAGCATTATAGTATCTATCTATGAACTGTCTATCATGAAATATCCCTAAGAAGATGGCGTAACAGTTCTCAAATGCAAATTACACCTGTTCGTCAGGTGCCCAAATTGCAATTGCCCTTGAATTTGGGATTAAGTGAGGCCAAAATGGACATATCAAGTTCTGTTGATGCCTGGATCTCTGGTTATTTCACACTGGCTTTTTCAATAGAGACAATTTGTAGAAAGTGTTTCCAATGCTTCGTATTGATTCAGGAAGATCAAATCAGTATTGCGATGGGCTCAGCCGACGTAGTTTTGTTCAGTTGGGTGTTGCAGGGATGGCTTCACTTGGATTATCAGATGTCCTGCGAGCAACCAATTCAGCGAAGAAAAAATCAAAAAGCGATATCTCTACAATCCTGATCTGGCTTGATGGCGGTCCGAGTCATATTGACCTTTATGATTTGAAACCAGAAGCATCTTTGGAGGTTCGAGGAATCTGGAACCCGATCCGAACAAATGTTCCCGGATTTGATATCACTGAACTTTTCCCGAAGCAGGCAAAAATTGCGGACAAGTTTTCTATTGTTCGATCACTTCACCATGACACCGGCGACCATTTTGCAGGTGCTCATCGAATATTGACTTCCAAAGCAATGGGAGTGAGCGGAGGAAACCTGCCCGGAAAATTCCCATCTCTTGGCGCAATTGCAACGCAGCAACTCGGTTCAAAAGCAAAAGGAATTCCTTCTTATGTAAGTGTTCCGATTGCAAGCAGTGTCGGACGCGTTCCCGGATATTTTGGTGGAAACTGGCTCGGTGTTGAACATGATCCATTTCAAACCGGTGGAGATCCAAGTAAAGATGACTTCAAAGTGAAAAATCTTAATCTGGTTTCCGGGCTGACAATTGATCGACTGGAAGACAGAAAACATCTTCTTTCCAAGCTTGATACAATTCCCCGCGCAATGGATCACAAAGGGACTTTCAAGGCGATGGATCAGTTTGACCATGAAGCTTTTGAATTTGTTTCTGGAAAACGGGCGCGGGAAGCGTTTGATATCTCCACTGAAAATTCCAAACTTCGGGATCAATACGGCCGAAATCAATGGGGACAAAGCACATTGCTTGCGCGAAGACTTGTTGAAGCGGGGGCTCGTTTTGTAACTGTTCATTTAGGGGGCTGGGATCACCACTGGGATTTGGAATCGGGAATGAACAGAGTTCTACCTAAAGTTGATTCGCTGGTTTCCTCATTGTTTATTGATCTTGAGCAGCGGGGGTTACTTGATACAACGATTGTGATGCTTTGTGGAGAATTCAGTCGAACTCCTAAAATGAATAATGGTGGAAATGGCGGACCTCCTTTAAGCAAAAGAACTCCGGGAAGAGACCATTGGGGAAATGCGATGTTCTGCCTTTTAGGTGGTGGTGGAATTCAAGGTGGCCGGATTGTCGGCTCGACAGATAAAAATGGTCGCCGTCCTCTGGATCGTCCCGTTGAACCGCAACATATTCATGCCACAATCTACAAGGCAATGGGAATTGATCCCGAGTTGATGCTTTTTGATACGATTGGTCGTCCAACACTTGTCCTGGATGACCCGACCCCGATTCACGAATTGCTTTGAACGTGTAAAGTCCACAACAAGTCGGCTTGGGTAATTATTACGTGAGTGTTATGGATTCTTTATAGTTGGGAATTGAATTGCTATGTCGTCCTTTAAGTTGTAATCCCCTTCCATCAACCCTCGGGGGCCGAATCCCTTTTCATCTTTCTGGTTGGGGCCAACGCTATAAATCAGAAACCCCTTCTCCGTTGTTTTGTAAATCGGTTCTTGACCAGAAAATGGGTCCGGTGGGATTTCAGGTAAATACTCCGGAACTAGTTGAGCCAGATTTTCAGGATAATTCTTGTGATCGAGTTGATACGCTTTGAGAGCATAAGCGACTTTTGTCCTGTCCAGATAAAACTGCATTTTGTATTCATTATTTCTCGGTGATGAGATGATGGGGCAAAGCGTCGCATATAAAGAATCACGAATATGATCTGCAGTGTAATTTCCTAACGATCCTGCTTTGATAGCAGTGACTATTTTATTCATTGTGCTTGAATTCTGTTTTTTAATTCGATTCTCAAATTGATCATATAAAAATCTGAGCCTGCTTGATCTTTTTAAAGAGTCTTTCATCTTTGAAGCTACGACAAGTGCATCATATTGTTTATTCCCCCATATTAAAACTGAATTAAAGTCTATCGATTTAGTACTAACGAAAGATGAAACATTTTTTCCAGAATTCTTATTTTTAAAGGATAAAGTGTCTGCCATCATTAAAGTTGATTGCAAAAACTGGAACCGAAAAGAGGTGTCGAGTATTCGCGTGAAATTTTCTCTTTGTTCCAGAGAGTTCAAACGGTTTCTATATGAAAGAATTTGACTTTTATCCAATCGGTCTTCTTCAAGAATCATGATTGCTAAGTAGCAAGCAATCGAATCAATCGAATCTCCATTATAGATTTCAATCCATTCAACAGAATTATTTCTGAGCAGTCTGGAAATTCGATGTATTGCCATCAAATCGTTTTGCGCCCCTTCAATGTCGTTATTAATCAATCGATTAATTGCACGTATACGAAAAGAATAGGCAAGGTTGCTTCGTTCTACAACGAATGGGCCGAAATCCACTTTAAACAGACTGGGGCTAATATCATTTATATCGGGAAAAATCAAATAGGGCGTATAACTTCTGGAAAGTTTGGAAGCATCTGAGATCAGGTCAAGATTTCGACTGTTTTTTTTCAGCCATTCAGCAACAAGTGGAGCATCCTCTTCTGCCCATTTTAATGTTTCAGGATAAATGATTTCATTAATATGATTTTCTGCTTTTTCCTGATCAGCCGATGATTCTGTTTCCGGTTTGATTTTAGATTCGAGAAAATCATAGATGTTCTGGAATTGATCCTCTTTTTTGAATATTTCCTCTTCTTTCAGACCGATCCGTTTCAGATATTCTGCACGAATGTTTTCGTCAATTATCTCAACACCCGTTACTTTACGGACAACGTATTCAAAATTATTTTGAGGGGTGACTCCTTCTGCTGCCTGTTGATTGAGGTATTCGAGGTAATCGACATTTCCTTCAGCATCAAGCGGGCTGGTGATGCGTGTTGTTTGATAAGAAATAATGATCTTTGAACTGCTAAAGTCCCACCCCATAATTTTCAGGAAGAGGGCAAAAACGGAAAGACCAATCAGAATGGATAACCACTTCTTTTTTCGTTTGGTTTTCATCGATTTCTCCAAAGACAGAAGTAACCAAAACGTAACAACGCTTGAACAGGAATACGATCTATTTGAAGCATTGGATCACGAAAATAATAACATTATTATGGAATCTGGTTAAGAGTGTAGTAGGCTCCTGGGTGAAGAATCGGCTCATCTGTGGAACTTTTGGCTCCTTTGACAAGCAGTTCATGGCCAATATTGTTACAAAAAACTCCTGTTTCATTGTTTACGAAACAGGAGATTTGATGATTGATTCAAGTTTAATATTTGGATCGCTTTTTAATTCGCTTAATTACAATCTGCATTGAGCGGGCCTGCAAGTTCATCAAGAATAAATAGTTTTCCCGGTTGCGTGGGCATGTAAGTCGAAGGGATCCAGATTGAAGGTTCATGCCTGAGCGTCATCCAGACACTTAACCCCTGCCACATCATTCCGCGGGAAAAGATTCCGTCACAACCACCGATAATTTTATCTGCACCCAGAAAAACTCCCGGACCAATTGTATTTGCATAAGCAGGAACAAGAGTTGTTCGACTTTTAAAACTGGTGATTGCGTTTTGTTCGATCGTTAGCGGATGAAGTTTTGCTCCCATTCGGTGTGTTTGAGATTTCCATTCTTGCTCTGAAGAAAACTCGCTGGCAAAATGAGGTTCCCAGAAAGCAATATGGCAGACACGTCCGATGCCGAAGATTACAGTGAGCTTGGCTCCCTGATCGCGAAGCTTCTTAATCTTCTCGCCATAGGAAGGCAAAACATCAGGCGTTGCAAAATGCCTTTGATTTTCAGGAATGGTCAATTCCCCTAATGGTCCGTAAAACGCATTTCCCATTGCATTCTGAAATGCACCAGGATCATTGGAGGCTAAAGTGTTCCCCTCTGAATCACTCCACTCATCCATATTGAAACCATAAACATGATCACAAGAGACATTCCATTCCTTCAGAAAAAAGACAGCCCAGCGATACATTCCCATCGGACCCACCGGCAGGATCAGGATCAGTTTTTCTCCTGCATCCCTGCTTTGCTTGATTGTCAGGGCAATTTCATGGCCCATGAGTGTGTCAAAATCAGTCACGGATTCACAAATGATCGGTTGAAAACCTTTGTGCCACCATGACTGTCTGTCCGTCATCGTCTCGGGATTATCATCTACGCAGGCATCAATTTTTTTAAGATCCCAGCCTGAAGGAAAAAATCCTTCCATTAATGAACCAGCCAGAGTGCTCATTAAATCCATAATATTACTCCTGTAAATTTAAGTCTGTTTCGGTCTGTTTTTTTCATTTTGATTATGAATAAGCTTGTTACTGCAGGGTAAATCAAGGAAAATACCCCCCTGTCATCATACTTATCCTGATTCAATTCTATCGAGTCAAGCTACAATTAACTAGGGTCAATAAAAACATGAGCGAGCAGT
>JAJRVU010000182.1 GCA_024277145.1 Planctomycetota bacterium | reverse complement strand
TGGATGTCAAACGGAAAGTGCAATCTGAATTTGGTCAAAAGTTGAAGCCGGGATCTGTTCTTCATGTGGATAATCAATCTTTGGTTATTCAGGCGGGAAATGGACCCATCGAAATTATCACGATTCAGCCTGAAGGAAAACGTCCCATGAAAACTGAGGATTTCCTGCGTGGTCATCAGATTCAAAAAGATGATTGCTTCTGTCCTCTCTCCGATTCCTGAAACGGGATCAATTTCTCTTTATTTTGCAGATTATCAGTACCAGACGATCCAAGTCTCCACTTTCTTCAAGTCACTGTAGATAAAACAGTTACAGTTTTCTCATAAGCAGCTTATCCAACGCTGTTTATACAATTCCGGTCTTGCTCAGAATTTCTGTTTATGGGAAAATCCCCGCAGGCTCAATCAGTTTACTTTTACTGTAATCGGTCTGGCTCGTGGGAATACAGTTTTATAGATTAAAACGCGTCCTGCACGGCCACAGAAAAGCGTAATACGCTTCAGTACCTGTTTTTATGTCCACAGTTTTTTGCTTTTATTGGTAAATCATCAAATCAATGACCACTTTGAATCGTTCAGAAAGAGAACTATCTCTCTCTTCAATACCAACCGATGCAGATTCGAAGTGGATCTCCATTCAGGATGGTGACGTTCATTGGAAGGTTCATCCTGGATACGCCAATCTGTTTTTTGATGAGAACAACTTTCGGCTTGATGAGTGGAACCAATCCAACTGTTTGGAAATTATCAAAACAGGTCCGCATCGAACGGTTTATCGAGTTCAGTTGGAAGAAGAAGGTGTTTATCTCAAGCATTACAAAACTCCTGACTGGAAATCAAAAGTTCAGAATTTTGTTCGTCCCTCAAAAGCCATGTTGGAATGGAACATCGAAAAAAAAATGACTTCGTACGGACTGCCGACCATTGAAACGGTTGCGATTGGCCAGAAAATCAAATACGGACAGGTCTCGGAAAATTATCTCATTTCACGCGAAATCAAACTAACAGAAACTTTGCAGGATTTTGTCGAACGATTGCTTGAAGGAGATTCCCAACAAATCTCATTGATGCATCGAAGGTTTCTAGCAAGCAAGCTTGGCCATATTATTGGAAAAATGCATTCCGGGTTCTTTGATCATCAGGATTTGCATTCCGGCAATGTCCTTGTCAGGGTTGATCCTCTGCTCGGAGTTCGTTTGTGGATTATTGATCTCCATGCCATTCGATGCAAAAAAAATCTTTCAAAAGATTGGGTGTTTGCCAATCTTGCCTTATTCAATAACTATTTTGCTCGTCTCGCATCTCGAACAGATCGCAGACGTTTTTTCCATTCCTATTGGAAAACCATTCAGTCCAATTTAAAAAACAGAAATCAGGCTCCAAAATTATTAAATCAGCTTGATGATAAACAAAAAATACAGGCTATTGAAAAATATTGTGACGCTGCTCTGCAGAAAAGATACCAGAAGGATGACAGGAAGTGGGAACGCTCTCATAGGAAACTGGTTTTATTTGATTCTGATCAATTGAAATACAGAATACTTTCGAGTCTGGGGGAAGAATCAATTTCGTCACTGGTTAAGAAGCCGGAACAGTTACTGGAAGAGGGTATCAGATCGTTCTGGATTAAAAACCAATCTGGTTTCAAAGAAGCAGTCATCACCTTGAACGTTAATGGAAAATTAAAGAAATTCAGGGTTCAACATACCATTACAAAAAATCAGGGCAACACCAAAGACCACACCCAAAATTTACTAAGCAATTCATGGAAAAATGGCCAGCGTATTTTCAGGCGATCTGTTGATGCAGTGCAACCTCAATGCTGGATTGAAAAAAGTAGCGAAAACAAAACCGAAACCTGGCTTCTCCTTGAACATGATGAGAACATGATTCCAATATCTGTTTTCCTGCATGATTATTTACCTTCAATGGGTATTCATGACCAGAAATTATGGTTGCAGGAATACCTTCAGGATATTTGCAAAAATCTTCATTGGCTAAAAACATGTGGATTCATTCATTCCCATCTCTCCGGGGAATCATTACTAGTTCACACTGATCCCAAAAATTGTCAATTACAATTCACTCAACATGAATTCCTGTCTCAAAGCAATGCGGTCTCTTATCAACAGGAAATTGATTCACTGGTACAGTTATGTCTTGCCTTGCAGAGATACCCTTCAATTAGCTTATCTTTTCGCTGGAAGTTTTTAAATTATTACCTGAAGGGAAAAAATAAGACCGTTATCAGGAAATATTGGAGCGATATTCACAACAAAATAAACGAAAAACAGTCTCTGCAAAAATGAATAACATGACGAACTCAAACAGAAAAAAATCAAAAATGAATCCCTGCTATTCAGGCTGGCATTCATTCTGTTTGTACGTTTTGTGCCTGGTCACCGTTTTGTCCGGTTGTCGTACAACTGCGGTGATAACTCCTACTGCAGCATTACCTGCACGCCATTCTGTTCGTTCCGACCAATTACTGGTTCTAAGTAATTTCAAAGTCCCGCGGGATCATGTACTGATTCGCAATCTGGAAGAATTACGTGAAAACGTCACGAAGACTCTCGGGCTTTCCGTGCAGGAAGATGATGTTGTTGTTTATCTTTTCAGTGACAAAAAAGCTTATGAAAAATATCTCAAACTGATGTACCCGGAACTCCCATCCAGACGTGCCTATTTTGTGGGAAGCGCAAAAGAACTGGCGGTCTTCACTTATATGGGAGACAGGGTCCAGGAAGATCTTCGCCATGAATTTACGCATGGATTGCTTCATGCAAGTTCCAGAAAAGTCCCCCTCTGGCTAGATGAAGGACTCGCAGAGTATTTTGAAACTCCCGATAAAACCCCCGGCATGTTAAAAACAAAGTACATGCAAAAACTTTCCTTTGCATTGGAAAAAGGCTGGCGACCTGATATTAATCGCCTCGAAAATCTCGATAACTTTGCATCCATGAGCAGGGATGATTATCAGGAAGCCTGGGCATGGGTCCATTTTATGATTCATCACAGCCCGGAAACTCACGAAGTTCTCACGCAATATCTGGATGATCTGAAAACTAAATCCAAACCTGAACTCATTTCCAAAAGGCTAGCATCGGTCATTCCTCACTATCAGGAAAGGTTGACTGCATACATGGCAAACATGAATACCACTGCCATCTCCCAGGCGGGATACATTGCTCAACAAGAAGAAGAAACAGCCATCGTTTTACCCGAAGATCAATAAAACAGTTCTCCGGGAAACAAAAAAACAGGAAAGCCACGTTGAAGTATTGTGACTTTCCTGCTGGTTAGTTTTAAATAACGAAACTCAGAGCAAATCAATTTGAAGAAATTCCAATGAATTGTCGTCCTCTGGGAGTACGAACCTGAATGGAAAATCCATCTTTGATAGAGAGATCTTTGACCGCTTCGTCAAAATCTTTCTGGGTTTCAATCTTCTTCATATTTTTAACCGAGCCGATGCTTTCAATGATAAGTCCTTTTCTTAAGCCGGTGGAATGGGCAAGGCTACCCGGTTCAACTTGCGTGATGACAACCCCTTTTACAGAGGATGGATCTTCAAAACCAAGACGTTTTAGTAGCTCTTCATTCGGTTCCTGGGTTTCAATTCCCAGTTCCTTGTAAGAACCCGCTGGACTTTCTTTCTTTTCATCTAGCATTTCTTTGGAAATTCTTGCTCGTGTGAAGTTGCCAGGCATAACACCAACTGTAATTGATAAAGTCATCTCGTCACCATTACGAATAATTTTTGCATCGTAAGAAGTTTCAGGTGTCAGTCTTTCCACGACAGCTTGTAACCCACGAGTGGTACTGATTATCTTACCATCCAGTTCAAGAATTAAGTCTCCAATTTCAAGGCCCGCATTATCAGCAGGAGAACCGGGGAAGATACTTGTGACGATTGCACCTTTGGCAGTTTTAAAGCCAAACTGCTTAGCCAATCGGCTATCAAGAGACTGGATTGCAACGCCTAGATAAGCCCGTTTCACATCTCCTTCTTCAATTAACTGTTTGGAAATCCATTTAGCCATATTCATGGGAATGGCAAAACTGACCCCATCATAACCACCGCTTCTTGTGGAAATTGCAGTATTAATTCCAATGACTTCACCATTCAAATTAAGAAGAGGTCCGCCACTGTTTCCCGGATTGACCGCTGCATCTGTCTGGATGAAATTTTCACGTTCGTTAATATTCGGACCACGTCCTTTAGCACTGATGATTCCCTGTGTCACGGTCAAATCCAAACCGAATGGACTTCCCACAGCCATCACCCAGTCACCAATTTGCATCGCATCACTATCACCTAGCCGAATCGCTTTTGTATCAGAAGGAGCGTCAAATCTTAAAATGGCAATGTCTGCACGTGGATCAGCTTTGACGTCCGTCGCCAGGAATTCCCTGCCATCAAACATTCGAATGATCACTTTTTCTGCATTGTTCACAACATGACTATTTGTGATGACAATCCCGGCTGCATCAATAATAAATCCGGAACCTTTACCACGTGGAATAGGCATCTGTCGTCCACGGCCTCTTCCTTCAAATAAACCTTTGAACTCAGGATTATTCTTGAATAGTTCTTCAAGGGGATGGTTTTTGCCAAACTTATTTTCAAGTTGACCCGATCCGTTCGTTAATTTTGTGACTTTCCCTTCTGTTTCAATCGAAACAATACTGGGGAGTACCTGTTTAGAAACTTCCCGAAAAACACTGGAAAGAGCTCGGGCATCAACAGCAACAGGCTGGTTTGAGACTTGATCGTTTTGAGCCATCACAACCGCTGCACCAACAATTCCCACTCCTAGTAACAACGCCAAAAGGCCTCTAAAATTAGATTCCAAAATTCTCATCTTATTTTCTCCTTATTTTGACCTCAACATCCGGACGTCGGCTGGAACCGACTTGTTTTTGATTTTCCAGAATTGATGTTTTTAAAACTGTTTTTTTGTACCTGAATATTCTACGCAATAAGTTGACTGGTTCGTTGGAAATTCAATAAAAAAAACAGGGATTATTAACGCAAAATTTATACCAACTGTCGAGCTTTCGTCAAATAAATATTTTCAGACCAGCAGGGTTTGATCTGAACTCAAGGATTACCTTATACTTACCAAAGTAGGTGAGAGGGGCAATTTTGAATGAGAAGATTGCCTTTTTTAAAGTGCATTCTCAGAAATTTTTCAGTCCGAGTAGTTGATTATTTTCGGAGAATTACCGGATATGATTATGAAAAGGGGAGAGACTTGCACAATTTGCCTCATCCACGGGCAAAGTTTGTTAAACTGAATTATTGATACGGGCCATTTGTTTTAAAAATAGATTTTGGAAATACAAAAATTGTGTTGCGTTCAATCGTGGCATGAAATTGATATGATACGAATTGAAAACCATGGCGGGAAATGATACATCAGGATTGTCCTCTTCTTTAATGGAAGAATGCTGCAAAGTTCTTTCTTATCAGTTTAAAGATAAGAAACTGTTAACACGCTGCCTGACCCATACTTCTGCTGCATCAACACGATTAGAGTCTAATGAGAGACTTGAATTTCTGGGAGACGCCATCCTTGGCTCTGTCGTTTGTGAAATGCTCTACCATCAATATCCTGATGCCCCGGAAGGAGAGTTGACCCGAATAAAATCCAATCTTGTTAGCAGGGCATACTGCACTGAAATTAGTCTTGCACTTGGATTAAACCGGTTTCTACTGATTGGAAAAGGAGTGAGTGATCGAGGTCAGATTCCTCGTTCAATTCTTGCAGGTGTTATCGAAGCAATCGTTGCTGGGATTTATCTGGATGGAGGTAACGAAGAGGCAGAAGCTTTTATCAAAAGAATTATGAATGAAAATGTGGAGGACTCTGATAAGGTTGCATTCGTCAAAAACTACAAAAGTTTATTTCAACAGTACTGCCAGAAAATTTACGGAGAGACACCCATCTATCAGGTGATCGATGAAAAAGGTCCGGACCATTCAAAATGTTTTCAAATTGTCGCGACGATTGAACAGAAAGTTTTTCCTCCTGCCTGGGGAGGGAACAAAAAAGAAGCAGAGCAAAAAGCGGCTGAACTTGCTCTTGAATCTCTGGATGAAGAAAAATCAGATTCTCCTGAATCCTGACACAGGTTTCCCCACTTTGATCTCCACATTGGATTACTGAATCTGTGAACACTGTTTGCAGCCCTTTTCTGAAAATGTTGTTTTTTATCAACATCTCCTTATCCATATGAAGGTCATGATCAGGAAATAGAAGTAATCCAGTTCATTTTAGCGGATTTTCATCCCTTTTCTGTTGGCATCAAATCATGGTTCTAGGCATAATCATGTAGGTGTCAGCTACCTCTGTTTCGCATGTTATCTATTTTGATTCCTTTGGGTTGATCCTGGCAATAATCAAGCTGGTAACAAACAAGACAGTAAGCTGTGAATGACAGAATCGCAGGAGTGCTCGGACTCCTGATTGCAATTTCGTCCAAAAACTTCCTGACAACTAACTTATGGAGCTGACAACGTGAATAATTTTCGTTTGTTTGGAATGGAAGGTTCCAATCGATATTCGAAAAAAGTAGCCCAATTTCTGGACATTCCTTTATCAAAACATATCGAACATTATTTTGATGATAAAGAAGCGTATATCAGGAGTGATGTGAATGTTCGGGGATCTGACGTTTATATTGTTTGCTCTTTGTACTCAGACGAAAAGGAGTCTGTTGGTGAAAAGCTGGCAAAACTGCTTTTCTTTGTAGGCTCCCTTGTTGATGCTTCTGCTCGAAGAATTACCGTCATTGCGCCGTATCTTGCTTATGCAAGACAGGATCGGAAAACGGAAAGCCGGGCACCAATCAGTATTAAATACTTCGCTCAATGTCTTGAAGCAATGGGCGTGAATCGTGTTTTGACAATGGACGTTCACAACCTTTCTGCTTTTCAAAATGCATTCAGAATCCCAACTGACAATCTTGAAAGTAAAAATCT
>JAJRVU010000181.1 GCA_024277145.1 Planctomycetota bacterium | reverse complement strand
TACGGAATGTAAACGAGAGTAATAGGTAACTACTTTCGCGTTTTACCATCATTAATATTGTCTTGTTGAATATCATTAATCGAAATTTCAAAATCAATACTTGTCGACGGTTCAGAACGATAATTAGTAAGTGTGAATTTGAAAACAGACTCTTCTTCAAACTTCATGTCAACATACTCAACATTGGATTGAACACGGATTTTGTTGTTTGATCGCACTAAATAAAAAATATAAACTGAACCACTAGATTGACTATTTGAAAGATCCTTTTTGATAAATTTTGTACCGCAAATTAAAACAAATTTCTCCCCTTCCGATACATCTATTGTACAGGCTACTTTTCCAGAACTATCCGATAAGAACTTCTCTCCATTAAATTCAACATATCCTGTGGTTTTTTCATAACAAGTGGTTTTCCCACAACAGCCCGTCAAGGAAATGGGCATGAGTGATGCAAGTAGTAATGGTATTAGTAGTTTTATAATTTTCAAATTAACTATGATTCTCTTCAGAGTTTTTAATTCTATGATTATTTTACAGCATCTATATTATATGACAATGAACCTCCCCATAAATAGTGGACACCGAAATAAGAGTGTTTACTATTAACAGGAGGAAATTCAATGAACAAGAAATCATCACATTCTAAAAGAACTCGTCGAAATTCAAAACCTGATGACCAAAACTAAAAACGCCAGTAGATAAAAATGCTATTCGATCAGCCGAGGTTCATCGTGACGGTTTTGAGATCGGTATAATTTGCAAGAGCTGCTTCTCCCAGTTCTCTTCCCATGCCGGATTGCTTGAATCCGCCAAATGGAGCCGCTGCATCAAAGACATCATAACAATTCACCCAGACTGTTCCCGCCCTGACAGCACTCGCAAAGATATGGGCTTTATTGACATCTTTTGTCCAGACAGCAGCAGCCAGTCCGAAGTTGGTATCGTTCGCCCTTCGGATAACTTCATCCATATCTTTGAATGAAAGAACACTTAAGACGGGTCCGAAAATTTCATCCGTTGCAATTTCCATATCATCGGTCACATTGGCAAATACTGTCGGTTCAATAAAGTAACCTTTCCCTTCGAGAGGTTCCCCACCAGTCAAACAAGCAGCGCCCCCCTGCTTTCCTTTTTCAATATAAGACAGGATTTTATCATACTGTGCTTTATCAACCTGCGGTCCCTGTGTTGTTTCTGCAAGGAACGGATCACCCAGTTTTCGAGAAGAAGCTTGTTGAACCAATTTTTCTACAAACTGTTCGTGGACAGATTCTTCCACAAAAAGCCTGCTTCCTGCACAGCAGCATTGTCCCTGATTGAAGAACAAACCGAATTCAGCCCCTGCAATCGCTGCATCCAAATCAGCATCTGCAAAAACCACGTTCGGACTTTTTCCACCTAATTCAAACGTTAATCTTTTTAACGTTTGAGAAGCAGCGGACATGATAATTTTTGCTGTATTGGAATCTCCGGTGAATGCAATTTTGTCAACTCCCGGATGCCTGACCAACGCATCGCCTGCAGTCGGACCATAACCGGGAACAATGTTGATCACCCCTTCCGGGAATCCTGCTTCGATAACCAGTTCCCCTAATCTTAAACAGGTTAAAGGAGTTTGCTCAGCCGGCTTCATAACGATGGTGCAACCCGTTGCCAAAGCAGGTCCCCATTTCCAGGCAACCATCAGTAATGGAAAGTTCCACGGAATAATCTGCCCGCAAACTCCGGTTGGTTCCCGTTTGGTGTATGTGAAATAATTTCCCCGGACAGGAATGGTTTGACCATGAATTTTGTCAGCCCAACCCGCATAGTATCGCAAGCAGTCAATGACTAAAGGAAGGTCCGCAGCGCGACTGTCGCTGATAGGCTTGCCATTGTCGAGCGTTTCCAATGCAGAGAGTTCATCAAAGTTTTCTTCGACCAGATCAGCCAATCGATGTAACAACTGCCCCCGATCCCGTGCATCCATTGTTGCCCAGGGACCATTTTCAAATGCATTTCTGGCAGCCTTCACAGCAAGATCAATATCTGCCTTGTCACCTTCTGCAACTTCAGCAATGACTTCTTCGGTGACGGGATTTATCGTCGGGAAAGTTTTCCCGCTAACTGAGTCTCTCCATTCTCCATTGATCAGAATTTTGGTCTGTTTGACTTTGGGAGCGGTGAAGGTTTTGGTATCCGTAACAGCCATGGATCAATCTCCTGATTTAAAAGCGAATTGGGGAAGTGGACTGCCTGAATTATATCAATATTCAATTAAAAAGAACAATTATTATTCTCATCAATGATTCAATTTTGTAATTTCTGACTAAATAGAGAGAGGAAATAATTTGAAAACGAACCCTGATCAGGAGTTGTTGTCTCTCTTATTAATAGATTAAAATATGCATTCTAAATCATGTTTCTCATTTGGATAACGAACTCCATTTAATGGGATCCTACAAGTTCCGAAATTGACCTGAAACCTCTCTTTATAATTCAGAAAGAATAAATAAGATGCCCACACTAGGCGTTAATATTGATCACGTTGCAACCGTTCGGCAGGCAAGAAAAACGATTGAACCAGACCCCGTATGGGCTGCTGTACTGGCTGAATTGGGAGGAGCAGATGGAATCACGGTTCACCTCCGGGAAGATCGCAGGCATATTCAGGACCGGGATTTGGAAGTTCTCAAAAAAACGGTTCAGGTTCCCATTAATCTGGAACTGGCTGCTGTCCCGGAAATGACAAAAATTGCAACAGGTATGAAACCATTTAAAGTAACGTTGGTTCCTGAAAAACGAGAAGAAGTCACAACCGAAGGGGGGCTTGATGTTGCCGGCAATTTGGAACGAATTCAGGAATGCGTCAAAGAACTTCAAAATGCAGGAATTATTGTCAGCTTGTTTATTGATCCGGATGACAAACAGATTGAAGCTTCCAAAAAAGTGGGTGTTGAATCAATTGAACTTCACACAGGCTGTTACGCAGATGCATCCACTCCTGTTCAACAGGGTGAAGAACTGGGAATACTCATTCAAGCTTCTCTTTTAGCAGAAAAAAATGATTTGGAACTTCACGTGGGACATGGATTAACTTATCGAAATGTTCAACGGGTTGCAGCCATCCCACAAGTGCAGGAACTCAATATTGGTCACAGTATTATTTCAAGAGCCGTCATGGTCGGTTTTGAAAGAGCTGTCCGTGAAATGAAAGCGTTGATCAACCCGTAAGCTTGAAGTTCTTCAGGAACCACAGATAGACACAAATGGCCACAGATTTTAAGGAAAAAGAGCCTCACGCAGAGATCGCTGAGCCGCAGAGACCGTGATCAATAATTGCCACCGATTCAACAAATCTTTTTTTTATTTACCACGAAGAAAATCGTGTTCTAGTAGGGTCTGCTGTGCAGACCAGACATATTATAACGCAATCTTTCTTGATGGTCTGCACAGCAGACCCTACACATAAAAGTTTTTTCTTCGTGTCTTTGTGTTAAAAACTTCTTCATTTTTTTCTCTGCGCTACTGCGAACCCTGCATGAGAATTTTAGAAAATAGAAAGAAAGGATAACTTAATACTGGGCAAGAACATTTAACTCAGAATGTCGCGCCTTCTGAAAGCCAGTTTTCGATCGCTTCCTGAATCTGATTACGAATATCCCTGAATTTTTCTTTCCGTTGTTCAACGGTTCCGGTTACATGGGCGGGGTCTTCAAATGGCCAATGGAGCCTGGCGACTTTTCCGGGGAAGACCGGACAATTTGTCGCTGCACGATCACAAACGCTGATCACCAGATCCGGAACTTTTTCTTCACTGAGGTATTTCTGGATTGATTCACTTTGGTGATCTTTCAGTCTGATCCCGATTTCACCCATAGCTTCAACTGCTAATTGATGAACATAGCCCGAAGGTTTGGAACCTGCGGAAAGGGAAATAAAACGGTCTCCCGCCAGATGCCTGAGCAATCCTTCCGCCATGTGACTTCTGCAGGAATTCCCGGTGCATAGAAAAAGAACTTTGGGTTTGTCATTTTGTACAGTTTCGTCACTCATACTTGGTTGCGTTCCAATTTGGCCGTATTTGAATCTGATTACTATTTCAATTTGGGGCAGAGATTTTGGCTTAACAGATCATTCCAGAATAGGGTTTTTCGCCTGAAATTCCCAGTCTGTGAATCTCTAAACTGACGAAGCATAGGCAAAGTCAGGGGCAAACTGGTTATTTTCAATCTGATTCGACTGATTTTCCAGCTCCATTTTTCCGCATACGGGAACTGCCCCATAGGAAACTCTTCCAGTTGTCACAATTAATCAAGCAGGGAAATCTTAATCATCTGAGAAATTTCATTTCCAGATATCGTGAGAGGTGCAAAAACTTTCCATTCAGATTATGATATTTTGACGAATCGTTAAAAGGTTCAGTTCATCATAAAGGCTATCGTTATTCGGTATACCATTTGCGACTGAAGCTGATTCGACATCTATTGCCTCAGGAAATCCTGATTTTACGGATAATTCGTATTAATCACAATGGGACTGCGTACTTACAGCCCAGTTTAAAGGCATTAGTGCACAATAAATGAGCTAGTTGCTCTATGAGTTTGAGATCAAGCTCATCCTATATCGTGACCTGACTGGAAAGTTTTCAGGTCCGTAATCTTGGCCAGGGACAGGCTACACTTGAACAACAATATATTGACGTGGAGAAAGCGCTAACATGACACCCAAGGACTTTTTCGATTTCGCAAAAAAAAATAAAGCCGAGATGGTCGATCTCAAATTCTGTGACCTTCTGGGAACCTGGCAACACTGCTCTTATCCCGTCGATACATGGGATGAAGGAACTTTTGAAGATGGAGTTGGGTTTGATGGTTCATCAATCCGTGGTTGGCAAGCCATCGATAACTCTGACATGCTTGCAGTTCCTGAAGCCGGTTCTGTCAAAATGGATCCTTTCTTTAAAGAACCAACTGTCAGTGTCATTGCTGATATTGTTGATCCAATCACCAGAGAAAAGTACGAAAAAGATCCTCGAAATGTTGCCATGAAAGGATTGGACTACCTGAAACAGACAGGAATTGCTGACACCTGCTTCATTGGACCTGAACCAGAATTCTTCATTTTTGATGATATCCGTTACCATTCTTCTCAAAGTGGCTCCATGTACCAGATTGATTCTGTGGAAGCTGCCTGGAACTCCGGAAGAACAGAAGAGCCAAACCTCGGCCATAAACCTGCATTCAAAGGGGGATACTTCCCAGTCGCTCCAGTCGATAGCTTCGGCGATCTCCGGGCTGAAATGGTTCATGAATTACGAAAAGTTGGGATTATTGTTGAAGCCCATCATCATGAAGTGGCCACAGCGGGTCAGGCAGAAATCGACATGAAATTCGAGCCACTCCTTAAAATGGCTGATCAATTCATGTGGTACAAATACATTATTAAAAACGTTGCAAAACGGAATGGTAAAACTGTTACCTTCATGCCTAAGCCTGTCTTTGAAGACAATGGCTCTGGAATGCATACACATATTTCTTTCTGGAATGGGAGCGATCCTCTCTTTGCTGGTGACGGTTATGCTGGCTTGAGCGAAATGGGACTTCATGCGATTGGCGGATTGCTCAAACATGGTCGTTCTCTTCTTGCGTTTGCTGCTCCTACAGTCAATTCCTATCACCGACTGGTTCCGGGTTTTGAAGCACCTGTTACATTGGCTATGTCACAACGTAACCGATCTGCAGCGGTCCGAATTCCGATGTACTCTCCAAGCCCGAAAGCAAAACGAGCTGAATTCCGTTGTCCTGATCCGACAGCAAACGGATACCTCATGTTCACCGCTTTAATGATGGCCATGATTGATGGAATCCAGAATAAAATTGAACCGGGTGACCCACTTGATCGTGACATCTACGACATGACTGCAGAAGAATTGGCTGACACAAACGTCACTCCTGCAACCCTGTCTGAAGCAATGGACTCACTGGAAGCAGACCATGATTATCTCACTAAAGGCGACGTCTTCTCAGATGATTTGATCAACACATGGATCAGCTGGAAACGGGAGAATGAAATCAATGAATTGCGACTTCGCCCTCATCCATACGAATTCGACCTCTACTACGATGTCTAAAGCTGAAACGATTCAGCGACGATGTCTAAGGGATATTGGAAAATTAACTGTCTTTGAAGTGAATTCCAAGAATTCCCAGATTAATAAAAATTGAATGCGGAATCCTGTTGAATGCGGGATTCCGCTTTTTTACGTATATTCAAAATGGAATTTGAATGAAGGTCAATCTTTATTGATAGGAATGCAAAGCCATTCTTCCCATTTCACGACTAACCCGGTAATATGCTGATCTACAGGAAATGGAGTAATCTGTTTGATGCATTTGGCCCTTATTCATTCAAAGTGGACCTAAACAGGAGATTCAGAGATGACAGCGACCAATTTCACCTATAAGGATGCAGGCGTTGATCTTGAATTAAATCAGGAAGCGATGAAAAAGCTTCCCCCATTAATGAAGCGAACCCATACCTCTCGCGTGATGGAACTTGCAGGTGGATTTGCAGGTCTGTTTCAGCTGAATGGAGAATCCGGGGGCAAAAAAAAGCAGTATCAGGATCCCGTCATGGTTTCCGGAACAGATGGCGTGGGAACCAAAATTAAAGTAGCGATGCAAGCTGGCCAGTTTAACACAATCGGAATTGATCTGGTGGCGATGTGCGTGAACGACTGCTTATGTTTAGGAGCGGAACCACTCTTCTTTCTTGACTACATTGCATTAAATAAAGATGACCCTACTCTTCTGGCCAGCCTTGTTGAAGGAGTCAGCGATGGCTGTGTTCAATCAGGTGCAGCTTTACTGGGTGGAGAGACGGCCATCATGCCTGATCTTTATGCTCCCGGTGATTTTGATATGGCCGGTTTTTGTGTTGGTGTGGCTGAACGAGAGCAACTAATCGAAGGCCCCAAAAGAATACAAAAAGGAGATGTCCTGATCGGGTTGCCTTCTTCCGGTTTTCATTCCAATGGTTACAGCCTGATTCGGAAAGTCATTTTCGAAGGGGAAAGCCTTTCTGTCGACGATACAATTGAAGAACTGGGCATGACAGTTCAGCAGGCCATCTTGGAACCGACAAAAATTTATGCAAAAGAAGTGATGGCTGTGATCGAAGGAGATTCCAATTCTTCCATTCACGGAATTGCCCACATCACCGGCGGGGGATTACCTGAAAATCTCGAAAGGCTATTGCCAGATAACTGTAAAATCGAAATTGACTGCAGCAGCTGGACCACTCCAAAACTGTATCAATGGTTCCAATCACTTGGCCACGTGGAATCAGAAGAAATGTTTCGTGTGTTTAATATGGGAATCGGGATGGTTTTGATTGTGCCTGAAAATGATGTGGAAACGGTTCAACAGAAACTTTCCGAAGTCGAATGTGAATCGATGATCATCGGAAAAGTTGCTGAAGGTCCGAAAGAAGTGTCCCTCATTAATATTTCCTGAAAGCTCTGTTTTACTTTAAGCAATTTTAAAACTCTCTGATGCGTAACCAGCTAGCTTATTTTTCAGAATTCAGAACAGGCACAACCGAGTTTTGAAGTCAATTCATTTTCAGCATTGAGTGAGAATCTTTTTTGTCGGGATAACATCGGTAGAAAATGTCAAAGCATCCGCCTTATTATCGAGTTTTACGGACTTTTTTCAAAAATGCACTGATTCGAGAGATGTCGTTTCGTAGCAACTTCATTATCACGCTTTTTACTCGGGCATTCTGGTTTGCTTCACAAATACTCCTGTTTGAAATCATCTTTCGTAAGGTTGATATGTTTGCAAACTGGACTCACGATGAATATTTTCTGTTCATGGCAACAGGAATGTTGATCAATGCGTTCGTTGAAACTTTTTTTATGCCGAGCTGTGCCAATTTCAGCGAATTGATCCGCACGGGAAATCTGGATTATGCATTGGTGAAACCGATTGACACGCAGTTTCTGGTTTCATTTGAAAAAGTAAACCTGCCTATGTTGAATCAGGTTGTTCTTAGTTTGGGATTGATTAGCTATTCTCTTTACCAGATGAATTATGTCCCCGGTATCATGCAAGTATCGATGTATTTCGGACTGATTATCTGTGGAGTGGTATTCTTCTATAGCCTGATGATTACCTTGGCTAGCACCAGCATCTGGTTTGGAAGAAATCAGGGGCTCTATGATTTCTGGTTTTACATTACGGTCTTTGCAAGATATCCCCGTGGAATTTATAGTGGCTCACCATCGGGTGAAATATTGATGTTTGCCTTTTCTTATGTCCTGCCTATCCTGCTGGTGGTCACTGCACCTGCCAGAATGATTCAGGAAAAAGCTCTGAGTCCATCCTGGTTGACCCTGATTCCGGTGTTAGCTGCAGGGTGTGGATTAATTATTTCACGACGAATCTTTACATGGTCATTGAAAATGTACCGAAGTGCCAGCAGCTAAGAAGTGTACTCGCATCACGATCTTTGCAGGCTGTGCCAGTTTTAAGGGCTAAAGCGTTCAGACGTGCTGCAAATGGATTACCAAGATGACAAATAATAAATATTTAGAACTTGCCAAAGCATTACGTGAAAACTTCAAACACATTGATATTCGATCTGACCAATGTGAGTTAGTGCGAATGATTACGCCATCGCTATCAGTAGGATGTGAGGTAGTTAATGAGCAATATCAAGCTAAAGTTGTTTCTCACGAAACTGATTCGGGATTTGATTTTGACACCGAGTTGTTAGAAACAATTCAGGTAGAGACTATCGAAGAATTAGTCCAATCTATAAAAAAATATCTATAAATTGGTGCGAATTATTGATAACGACATAAATGGGGTGGCCCAACCGATTTTCGGTTGGGTCGCGATAGCGACAAGAAGATTCTCCATACGCTTTTAATTTTATTTTGTGTTTTCAATATCCGAAAATATCCGAAACAGTCAGACATGAGAAGATGATGATGAATTGATCGCATAACAACTATTGAACGATGAAGGTGAGGCTTCTTGTGCCTTCGGCACCCAACCAACAAGTTGGTCGGGCCACCCGTTAGTTGATCCCATGTTCTCAACAGGTAACGATGCGGCCTTATCCAGAAAAACAAAGAATCAAAATAGAAATGGCACTAATCGGGATTATTCATCCAGATCCAGGTCCAGGTCATCGAGATCAAGATCATCCAGACTGATTTCATCATCACTCAGGAATAAATCTTCTGGGAAATCATCGTCATCATCCAGGCCGGGAATTCCATCCCCTTGAATGGGAGGCAGATCTGAAACAGCTTCCGGGACATCTTCCTGTACGGGGGGAATATTTGTCAGGTCTGCAGCGATGGTATGGTTCATTGCATTGGGAGAATTTTCTTCCGGAGCATCACCGATTTCAAAATCATCATCTCCGAAATCAAGATCGTCAAGACCTTCAATGTCGCCTAACTCTTCACCAAATTCTTCCAGGCCATCATCTTCAGTGGCGTTTTCTTTTTCGTCTATTGAAAATTTATCAGGCTCTGCAATGAAGAAATCTTCGGAAGCCTCGTTTTCTTCATCCCCATCAGTGAATTCGAGATCAAAATCTGAGAAATCGTCATCGATTTTCAGTTCTCTTTCATTTCCACCTGCATCGACTACGACAATGGCATCATCGTCGTCATCAAACGCAGACAAATCAGGAGCGGAACCGGAATCATCATCCAGTGAGTCAAAGACATCAAGTTCATCTTCACTTGGAAGTGCTTCTACAATTTCATCGGCACCTGATTCGTCAATATAAGTTGCTGCCAGGTGATCCTGACCCACTGTCGGTGGAAGAGTCGATTCGATTTCGCCACTCTCATCGAAGAATCCTTCATCGAAGTCAGAGACTTCAATTTCATCACCGGAATCGGTTAATTCCAAAGCTCCTGCATGAAGTTCCATGCTATCTTCTCCGATCTGCATGTTTTCTGCAGATTCGAAATAGCTTTTATCAACATCATCTTTTGAAGCTTCGAGTTCTTCCAGTTCCAGTTCAAATTCAGAATATTCTCCACTGGCTGCATCCTCTTCACCAATCAGGTTTCCCGGGATGTCAGCAGTCAATGCATCGCTGGAATCGACATCAAGTTCATCGAGATCAATATCAAGTTCTGAAGAAAGACCTGCATCATTTGCGGAGAACGTTTCTGATCCGGAATCGGCCAGTTCGCCCGGCGAAATTACTGCAGAACCCTCATTAATTTCCAGGGATTCCGGGTTAAATTCGGCGCTGTCACCTTCATTAAAGAACTCCGCTTCTGCTTCACTGACATCTTCATCAACATCAGTAAAGGCAATGTCCATGTCTGACAAGCCATCATCAACCTTCGCTTCTGCAGCGTCAAGATTTAACTCATCCTCTGATATTACAATTGAATCATCTGAGAAATCATTAACATCAATCAATTCACTGGAAAACCCAACTTCATCGTCGCTGAGAAATTCTTCGTCAATTTCAAATTCACTTGATTCAAAATCTTCTGCTGAGGAGATCATGTCGCTACTGGCAACAACAATGTCTTCTTCATCAGAATCAATTTCAAATTCGCTCGATTCAAATTCAGCAGATTCGAATTCAGAGGAATCAAAATCATCAACTGCAGAAATCATATCGCTGCTTTGTACATCGAGATCTTCTTCTCCTTCAGCGATATCCATGCCTCCAGCGACAGCAGCTGCAGCGATTGTTTCAGAAGCATCGCCTTTCTTATCTTTCTTTGCTTTTTTCTTTTTCTCACCGGGTGCTTTTTTCCCTAAGAGTAAAATACCTAAAGGCATTAAACTGATGAATGAGGTTGCGCCCAGGGTAGCTGCTGCTATGATTTTCAGGGTTCCTGACATATCGTTCGCATGAGACAAAAATGCCATCACCAACAGGTAAATCAGGAATCCACCCGGAATGGCAGCTACTAACGAAACTAAAGCTAAAGAAAGTTTACTCACAGATCTGATCTTTTCTGTAGGAGAAATTAAAACAGTGCCCGTTTATCTATATTCCCTATATCAGGCATCTATCCTATACTAAATTTTACTAACATGCTGTAGCAAGTCTTGAATTCATTAAAAGCAGTTGTTTTATGAGGTTTATAGCGAAAATACTGTATATATGTCATTGATGGATCAGCCAGAGCCTGACAGATTCTGGAATGCTGATATTTTCAGGGGAAAGTAAAACCTTAACCCAGTCCTGATAAGCTGAATATTGACATGAAGCGGAATTTGAAATGATGTGATTCAGCCTGGATCCATTAGATACGAGAATTCCGATTTGATCCACTAAAAAACGAGGAATGTTCGAATTCGATCGGAAATATTAATCGTTTATTTTTTTCGAACTACGCGATGGAAATGCAATTCCACTTCACGGTCAACCACTCGCCTCACTCCTTCAACCAGACAGCCCGGTTCGTTATCAGATTCGCCCTGCCTTTTAATTTCTTCCACTGAAGTTCCGGGAAAAACGGTAAATGTCTGCTGGTGGATAATCTGGCATCCTTCATCCAGTTCGGGAACAATAAAATGAGCCGTTGCGCCGTAAGTCAGCATGTGATGACTGAATGCATCGTCATAGGGTCGAAAGCCGGGAAAGGAAGGAAGCAATCCATGATGCAGATTAATAATTCGGCCACCTGCAAATCGCCAACAGATTTTTGGAGGAATCAATCTCATATACCGAGCAAGAATGATGTAATCCACATTGTATTCGTCAAACAATTCAATCATGCGATCATCATCGGGAATTCCTTTGGAATCACCTATGTTATGCCAATCAACATCAAACTGTTCTGCAACACCTCGACACGCTTCACGATTTCCAAGAATAACAACCGGATCTGCTTTCAAACGATTATCACGAACAGCCCTGAGAAGTGCAGTTGCTGGCTCCGGGCGATAAGTGGTACAGATTGCCAACCGAGGTGGAGTACTTTCCCCATCTTCATCTCTTGTCCAGACTCTCACAGAAAGCCCTTTCAGTTTTCCGATTTCATTCATCCGTTCTCTCAACACGGAAATCGATTCATTGGTTTCAGGCCAATCGACTCTTACATGCATTGCGAAAAGGTGCTCAGAATCATGATCGTACATCTGGATTTCCTGGATGTTTGCACCGTTTCCAGAAAGGTAATGCACGATAGGATCAGCCAATCCACGATTATCGGGACCAACAGCTGTGAGAATGACTTGCATGGATTCAATTGCCAATGTGGTAACAGGGTTAATTTTGGAGAATTCTCTGCTCGTTTCCAAGAAAAGAGAGACAGAGTTTAGAATTATGAAAAATCATGATAACATGAACAGACGAGCATTTTCAAATTCTATTCGATTTTCGTGATCTGAAAGTAGAAATCCAGCGTATAACAGATTAACTGAATTCGAATGATTTGTTATAATCGTTAAGACCCCACCGCTATTAAGGACTCTTGATCTAATGCAGGACGAAAATAAAGAACCCCAAAAAGAGGACGTTGGCGATTCTGATTTGCAGAATTATCTTCTTTATACTCTCAGTTTGCCAGAGAGAACTGTTAGATCAGTTGTTGGGCTGGCTGCAGGCGCAGCCCGAGAGACTGCATTCATGATTGTTCCCCAGGCATTTCAATCGTCCAAAACTTATGAAATTGTCATCAAGAATTCTCTCGGTTTTCTTGCAGAAGATATTGGGGGAGTCCAAAAAGAAAAATCTGAAGATGGAGAAGAAGGAGAATCATCCACAGATGATTCTTATATGGCTCGAAAAACCGTTGGGAACTTTGTAGACCTTGCTGGTTTGGCCACCCTTCATGTTTCTCCCGTCTGGTTTATGGCGATCCTCAGTGATGTTGCGTACGGTTCCAAATCTTATGTGCAGGAATTGGCAAAGGAACTGGAAAGCCAGGGATTGATTGATGATACATCGACCATTCATCATGTGGATGATGTTCTTGAAGCGGTTCAAAATGCATCCGGCAAATCAGCCAGTATGTTTGATACGCCTCCCTTATCCGTTGACCAGTTGCGTAAGTCCCTTAATGAAACTCGTGAAGCCATTAACTCAGCAGATATCACAAACCTGATGCCTGAATCTGAAATGACCGCTTATTGGAATGAGATCAGGGAAATCTCGGATAAAGAAGATATCAGTCTATTAGGAGTTTCAGGAACCATCACAATGCATTCCCTGAATAAACTGGGAACTTTTACCAAAGGAACTATCACTGGCGTTCAAGTGGCGGGGGGATTATTTAATCAACATGTCATTGGGCACTATGTGGAATCTCTGGCTGCAGTCCGGGATGAAGGTTTGTTTAATGTTCTGGATCGAACATCCACGCCCTATATTGAAGCGGTCTGGACCAATTTCAGCGGGCACAAAGAGACGTTCACTGAAACGATATTCAATGGAAAGCTATTTTCCAAAATAGGTGGTTGGTTTTCTGGAAAAAAGAATGACGAAGAACTGCCTGCAAACAAAACAGCTCCGGAAGTCACTTCCAAAGCAACAAATTCTGAAACGACTCAACCTGAAACTGATACCCTTCCAGAGGAAACGAAACAAGAATAATCTTTTCCGGTGCTATCTATCATCTTCATCAGTATGATGCACTTGACGGCTGAAAATCATTCGCCCTGCACTGCTTTGAAGAACACTGGTCACAATGGTATCAATATCTGTTCCGACTAGGCTAGCAGCCTGTTCACAAACCACCATCGTTCCATCATCAAGGAATCCAACACCCTGACCCGGAGTTTCTCCTTCTTTAATAATTTTAATTCGGATTCTCTCCCCCGGCAGGTACCGTGGTCTTAATGCTCCCGCTACTTCGTTCAGGTTAATCACATCAACATCTTGCACGCCTGCAATTTTATTCAGGTTGAAGTCGTTGGTCACAAGCAAACCATTGAGAGACTTGGCAACTTCAACCAATCGCTGATCAACAGGAATTGTGCTATCTTTACCATCCCCGGTGTCATGCACCCGGATTTCTGCAATAGGGCTGTTCTGAAGTTTACTGAGAACTTCCAGACCTCTCCGGCCACGTGTTCGCCTGATTTTATCTGTGCTGTCTGCAATATCCTGAACTTCCAGCAGGATAAATTTAGGAACCACCAACTGGGCATCTATCACATGCGTTTCAATCAGGTCAGAAATTCGGCCATCAATCAACGCACTGGAATCAAGAACCCAGACTGCCCGCCCTTTTAATTCCCTCGAAAATTCCACGTAGGGAATGATAAATCGGAAGTCGTCTTTTGTTTGCAATAACGACGAAACACAAATATACGGAAGAAGTAATGACGTGAGAAGTTTAACCAACTCCATCTGACTTGGGCTGACAATGACAACTTCAAGGATCAGGTTTAAATAATAGCTTAATAAAAAGCCGATGAGGAGCCCGAAGTAAACAGCAGAAAGGACTACAATCTGTTTCCTTTTAACCAGGACATCACCCAACACAATAAC
Source organism: Planctomycetota bacterium (assembly GCA_024277145.1). GTDB lineage: Bacteria > Planctomycetota > Planctomycetia > Planctomycetales > Planctomycetaceae > JAJRVU01. Next base: position 4,360 of record JAJRVU010000181.1, on the reverse strand, counting down.
TTGTGTTAATGCAAGGATTAGAAAAAATGCCAGATATTTATTAGGGAAGAGAAAATCTGAAGCCGAAGTTTGCATAAACCCGACAATGGCACCACTACACGCACAAAAGTAAATGCTTCTAATAATGATTAATAACATGAATTTTCAGTTATCCCATATTAAACAGATGGTGAATTCAAATGAACTGAGCTAAAAAGAGGCTTACAGCCTGACCCCTGATTACGTTAACTCCAGTCTACATTGTATTTTAACTGCATCGTATTGTGAATAAAGCAGGAATACCAGAGATTCCGCAAAACTATTTAAAGACTCCCGGTAATTCCCCTAAGGGTGATATTGATTATAAGGGTTATCAGGCCAATTTCTGCAGAACTATTTCCATTAAACCAGCAGGGATTCACGGCTTGAATTCCTGACAAATAAATCATAACGGTTTTAGAAGTATCTTGCATTCTAGTATCGGATTTTATCATCCTGAATATTGGGGGTTGTGATCACCTGCAAATTTGAGTTGGCTTTGAGGGTTTTAATCCCTTCCAAGGTGAGTTGAGTTCCGGAAACTTCAATAATATATAAACGAGTCGATTTTTTAAGTGCAGCAATGCATTTATTAGTTACCCCTGTATTATTCAGTTCCAAAATACTTATCTTGCAAGTTTTTACTAATTCCAGAATTCCGTCATCAGTAATACTTGTACCACTCAGGCTTAAATTTCTGAGGTTTTTACACTTTGAAAGCGCAGCAATACAGTCAGCTGTAATTGATGTGTTATTAAGTTTGAGTGAAGATATATTTGGAAATTTACTCAGACTGGAGATTCCTTTATTTGTGATCCTGGTATTGCTTAAATTTAATTGTCGAACATCAGCAATTTTCACTAATTCAGACAGGAACTGGTCCCCAATCGAATTGTTGGAGATATCAAGCAAGGTAAGATATTTTAATTTATTGGCAGAAAAAGCTTTGGCCTCATCCGCAGAAAGAATTGAACCCTCTGTTAATTTGGTGCCGGACAGATGGAGAGTACGAATTCTTTGACTTTTGAATAAAATGGAAAATGCTTTATTCGTCACTTTTGTACCATCAAGAACAAGCATATTAGGTACTGAATTTGAATTATATTGCATAAGGGCAGCATCTGTAATATTGGTATTGGCCATATTCAGATAGCCTAAAAGATATTTTTTTGAAAGATGGACGAACCCCTTATCTGTGATTTGTGTATTCGAAACGTCTAAACCTGCTAGTCGTTGGCAATATATTAATTCCTTCAGGTTTTTATCCGTGATCGAATTATTAGAGATGTCTAAATATCCCAGAGAATTAAAATTCTTGAAATAAGGAATTGAATCATCACTGATATTTGTGGAAGCGAGTGATAGCCCTGAAAGATATTTAATTATTGATAAATGCAATACCCCCTTATCTGAAACAGGAGTGTCATTTAAATCCAGCCTGCTAAGATATTGACAGACGCTTAAGTGAACCAACGAATCATCAGTTACATCCGTTCTATTCAAATTAAGAAATCTAAGCTCATCAAAAGAGCGAAACAACTCAAAATGTTGTCCTGTTATGGGAACATCAGAAAGATTAATAGACTCTAAACGAGGAGATTTTCGTAAATATTTGATCCCCTCATCATTAATATTTGTGGAAGAGAGATCCATCCCTTGTAAATTATTCGAAGAGGGAATTCGGCGAAGGAAATCGTTCCCAATAGTAGTGCCACCGGCGGTTAAATTTCGGTAGCCTTTTTGGTGCGAATTTTCCAGCCGAATGTTCTTCGTGAGGTATTTATACCATCGAGAAAAATTTGATATTGGCAGAGGTGAAAAGGGTGGACGTATGAGATCTTCCTTTTCAAACTCAGTTAATTGACCTCCGAGTTGTTCAAGCTCCGTTCGTAATTCATTCCAGACGATATGATCATATTGCTCTTTACACTTGTTGAAAATAAGATAGGAAATCCATGCGAATAAAATCAAAAGGATCACTTTTGATCGCTTCGACAGATTTTTGATGTTTCTGATTTTTTTAAACATCTTGTTACCAATAAATATTACAGAGATTTAATATTACAAAGATTGGCTTCGTTTTCAGGTATGTATTTGCATCCTGATTATTCTTTTGTCAGCAAATCGTAAAGAGCCTGTAATGATTGTGGGATGACAGTGATATCATCAATCACTGACATGAAATTGGTATCCCCTTCCCAGCGAGGAACAATATGCCAATGTAAGTGCCCCGGCAAACCTGCTCCTGCCACTTGCCCGAGATTCAAGCCAATATTGAACCCTTGCGCTGAAAGGACTTCTTTCAGTTTAAGGGTCATTTTCTGAAGCTGCAAAGAAATTTCGAGCATTTCTTTTTCATTCAATTCAGAAAAATCAGCTTTATGGGCAAGCGGGGCAATCAGGAGATGCCCGTTATTGTAGGGAAACCGGTTTAAAAGAGTGATTGTCGATTCTGTTCGCTCAACCACATAATTTTCAGGATCGTTCTCTGCTTCTTCCCGATACCGACAGATAAAACATTGGTCTTTTTCTTCAGCAGGTTCCTCTTTCGAGTTCAGGATATAATTTAATCGCCAGGGAGCCCATAACTGTTTTTGAGACACGATAACCTCGATCCTATTTTTGAGTCAGTGATTACCAAGGCAAATAAAGGGACGCCAAAGCCAGCATGAGTTGCAAACTGCAATATCAGGCTTTTCTGATGCGATCCCGGTTCTCTTTCACATTGACCGTTGCGTTCCTGGTATCCAGAACCAATTGAGAATTCTGAACGATGAAATCATAATCATAAGCGGAATGATCCGTTGCAATCAAAACACAATCCTGTTCTGCGAGAAACTCAGGGGTAAGTTCCTGACTATGCATTTCAGGGACATTATGATGTCGCATTTCAGGCAGAGTTGGGATATGTGGATCATTGTAAGTCAGGTTTGCACCGCGATCTCTTAATAAATCGAGAAGTTCAAACGAAGGGCTTTCCCGTGGATCGTCCACATCTTTTTTATAGGCCATCCCCAGGATACAAATTTTGCTTCCTTTGATAGGCTTTCCAAGATCGTTAAGAAATTCTGAAAGCCGAGTGATCACGTAAACGGGCATTTGGGAATTTACTTCTCCAGCCAGTTCAATAAACCGAGTGGTGAGCCCCTGTTTTCTTGCAAGCCAGGTCAGATAAAACGGATCAATCGGAATGCAGTGTCCGCCTAATCCTGGTCCCGGATAAAAGGCTTGAAATCCAAATGGTTTTGTTTTTGCTGCATCAACAACTTCCCATATATCAATACCCATTCGGTCAAACAGAACTTTTAATTCATTCACCAACGCAATGTTGACAGCCCGGTAAGTGTTTTCCAGAATTTTACATGCTTCCGCCACTTCAGGACTGGAAACCGGGATAACTTTAACAATCGCGTGACTGTAAAGTTTTTCTGCCAGGTCAGAACTCGCTTGATCAATCCCTCCCACAACTTTTGGAATTCCATCTGCAGAGAAATCGGGATTTCCCGGATCTTCTCTTTCCGGACTGTAGGCAACAAAGAAATCTTTACCAGCAACAAGACCTTTTTCATTGGAATTAAGAATGGGAAGAAGAACATCAGTAGTGGTTGTTGGGTAAGTTGTGCTTTCAAGAACGACCAACTGACCCGGCCTGATTACTTTTGCGATTGCCTCTGCTGTGCTAACCACATATTTCAAGTCAGGATCTCTACTGTCTGACAAAGGTGTAGGAACACAAATCAGGAGGGCATCTGCTTCTGAAAGACGGGACATATCTGAAGTTGGACCAAGCTGTTTATTGTCAATCCAGCCTTTGACCGTTTCTGATGAGATATGCTTGATATAACTTGTGCCGGAATTCAAGGAGTCAATTTTTGATTGATCGACATCAAACCCCATACATTTGAACCCGGAATTAACAAAAGCGTTAATGAGGGGAAGCCCGACATATCCCAACCCGATGATGCCAACAGTTGCTGATTTATCCTGAATTATCTTGTCTAATTGATCTTGCATTAATGAATTTCCCGGATTATTAAAAAGGCTGTACTAAAAGCATATTACGCTTTTCTGTGGCCGTGAAGAACGCATTTTAAATATAAATACAGACTCCCCACGAACCAGATCGACTACATTAAAAAGTAAACTGTACGAAAATACATGGCCCGCAGAATATTTTTCAGACATCCTAGATAACACGTCCCGGAGCCATCTGCAATCATGCAAACCAGATATGATTAAAAGATTTAAAAATGGAAGAGCTATAGAGACTGAATATTCGACTCTGGATTGTTTTTCTTAAAAATGCAGGCTTTTTTGCTCTTTTGTATCCATAGGGGAAATT
>JAJRVU010000180.1 GCA_024277145.1 Planctomycetota bacterium | reverse complement strand
TGTTGATAATGGGATCAATTGTTTGCGGAGCCGCTCCCGGTTCTGGTATAGATTGGTCACTGTTCTCAACATACGCATCATTTGAAGAAGCTTCTTCATGAACTGTTGACGTAATTTCCCAAAGGGATCCGACAAAGTCAGGGCTTTCTTTTTCGATTCGAAAAATGGCAGAAGAAACTTGATTTCCGATACTGTTACAGAGGTTCAGGAATGCTTTTCGACCTTCTCTTTTATATTCAACTTTCGGATCTTTCTGTGCATATCCAACCAGACCGATTCCCTGCCTGAGATGATCCATATAATAAAGGTGATCTTTCCAGGCTGTATCAAGGACTTCCAGGATAAGAGACCTTTCAGCCTGTGCCAGTTCAGGACGATACCGTGATTCGATATCATGCATGAGTTTCCGTTTGGCATCTTCCCGTGAAAGAGTTTTCAATTCATCCAGATCAGTCTCTGATTTGAGGGAATTTTTTGCCCAGTTTTGAATTTGAGAGACAACTTCATCAGCCTGTCCGTTTAAAGATGCAGTATCTTGCTCGTTCTCATCACCATAAAGCTGATCCAGATAATCGTTGAGTTGATCAACTTCTTTCACACCACGATAAAATTTCCGGCTGGCTTCGGTGAGGATTTTCGAAATTCCATCACGAGAAACCGATTTAAAATCATCCATTGTCAGGTTAGCATCAAATCGGTTATTCGCCCATTGAATCAGCCCCTCACGGTTATATTTTTCTCCACCTTGTGAATCAGAAAGGAAGTTAGCCATTCCAACGGCTACGGGGAATCCAATTTCTTTTTCACGGTATTGTGTTTTGACCTTATCCAGAAGATGATCCTGAATAAGATTTGGTTCCATCGAACTCAATTCTTCCGGCTCAACAGTAATTGCCAATTGCTGATGCATCCATCCGCAGAAAGATTTGACTCCCAAATCTTTCTCAAGGAGCAAATCCAGTTCATCGTATTTGAACCGATCGATGGTATCGTTGGATCGGTCCCTCAGATATTGATACAACCCATCTCGACCAATTTTCTTGAGTTCCCGGTCATTCGTATCCAAACTGAAATGTGCATTCGCCCATCTGGAAAGCGCAATCCAGTTCCATTCACTTTCATCTTCAATTTCTTCAGGAAGATTTTGTTCAATCTGTTCATGGATAATCACATCAGCTTGCGAATGGGCTTCACTCTGAATAAAGCTGACGAGTTGTTCTTTATTCATGCCATGGATAGCAGAAGATTCAATATCAACATTCAAAACCTGTTCTGCCCATGCTCGAATTGAGTCATCACGGTATGTAGGATTCAGAAAATGAGAAGCAGCCTCTTCAAGCTGTTCCGAAATCATATTGAGAACGAGATCCCTGCAGTTATCCCCGTCAAGAATTCTTTGCCTGTAGGAATAAACCTGCTTTCGCTGTTCATCCATGACCTCGTCATATTCCAGAAGATGTTTCCTTGCGTCAAAGTGTCTTTCTTCAACTTTCTTCTGTGCCCCTTCAATTTTGTTCGTAACCATTTTACTTTCAATGGCTTCGCCTTCTTTCATCCCCAGTTTTGTCAACCAGGTTTTCACCCAGTCTCCTGCAAAGAGCTTGAGCAGTTTATCTTCGAGGGATAAAGAAAATCGGCTTGAACCGGGGTCACCTTGTCTTCCAGCACGACCACGAAGCTGCAAGTCAATCCGTCGGGAATCATGTCTTTCTGTCCCAATCACATGAAGTCCTCCGACCTCCATGACTTTTTTCCCGTTTTCAATCATACCTTCTTTCTCTGCAATTTTAGCAGTGCATTCATCCCATTCAACTTTAGGAACTTCAAGCCGGGATTCGTACTTTTCCTTTAAATTTTCCCAGGCCATATGCTCCGGATTTCCACCAAGGATAATATCCGTTCCACGACCTGCCATGTTAGTTGCAATGGTCACTGCGCTCGACCGTCCCGCTTGAGCAATGATCTCAGCTTCTCGCTCATGATATTTCGCATTTAAAACATCATGCTTGATTCCGTATTTTTTAAGTTTTTTACTAAGAAGTTCAGAAGTTTCAATTGTTGTCGTTCCGACGAGAACAGGTCTCTCTGTTTTATTCACATCACGAATTTCTTCAACAACTGCATTCCATTTTTCTTTTTCTGTCAAGTAAATCACATCCGGATGATTGATTCGATTCAAAGGTTTGTTTGTTGGAATAGCCATGACATCAAGTTTGTAGATTTTCCAGAATTCTTCTGCTTCGGTCATGGCAGTCCCGGTCATGCCGGAAAGTTTTTTATACAGTTTAAAAAAGTTCTGCAGAGTAATCGTGGCTAATGTCTGATTTTCAGCCTTGATTTCAACCCCTTCTTTAGTTTGAACTGCCTGGTGAAGTCCATCACTCCATTGCCGGCCTTCCATTTTTCGTCCGGTAAATTCATCAACAATGACAACCTCACCACCTTCAACTACATAGGTGACATCTAATTTGAACAGATGATGTGCCCTGAGCGAATTATCAATGAGATGAGGCCATTCCATATTCCCTGCAGTGTAGAAGCTATCCACGCCGGCCAGTTCTTCTGCTTTTCGAATTCCTACTTCAGTCAAATGGCAAGTATGTTCTTTTTCCTTAACTTCAAAGTGAACGCCCTGTTCAAGCTGTCTGGCGATTCGATCAGCTTTGGGGTATTTGGTGATATCGTCATGTGCAGGACCCGATATAATTAACGGAGTTCTCGCTTCATCAATCAGGATATTGTCAATTTCATCCACGATGGCATAGTTCGGCTCACCTTGAACCTGCAAATCTTTTGTCGGTTTCATGTTATCACGGAGGTAATCAAAACCAAATTCATTATTGGTTCCATAGGTGATATCACAGGCATATGCTTGTTGTCTTCGTTGAGGAGACATGTTCGACTGAATTGCATCAACCGTTAAACCAAGCCCGATATAGATTTGCCCCATCCATTCCATATCACGCAGCGCCAGGTAATCATTCACTGTGACAACATGAACCGAACCGGACATAGCATTTAAAGCAGCTGACAACGTTGCAACCAGAGTTTTTCCTTCCCCGGTAACCATTTCAGCAATCATCCCTTTATGCAGGAAATAACCGCCAACCATCTGGACATCATAGTGCCTCATTTTCAGGTATCGCCAACCTGATTCTCTAGTTGCTGCAAATGAATCGGGAAGAATGTCATCAAGGGTTTCTCCCTCTTCCAACCGTTTCCGCAATTTTGACGCGGTTTGCTTCAGTTCATCATCACTAAGAGACTGGTAATGAGGTTCCAGTTTTTGGATTTCATCTAAAAGAGACCCGGGAATAATGGTCTGGACTCCCTTCTTGTCGCGGACAAATCCTATCTTTTTGATTTGCCTTTCATTCGAGGCTCCAAAAATGCCTGTAATGATTCGTTCAACGGCTGAGGTAAAACGGGTGAACCATGCACCAATTTGATCTAGAAATTCCATAGTTGATCTCGTGTTAAATTCAATATATCTATCCGCAATCACTGCGGTGGTTTAATAATAATTCTGGACGAATCCTGAAAAACGTCCTGCCATCCTGACAGACGAACTTCCTGCTCTTATTTAGAATCTTAAAAACAGATTCAAATTCTAAAAAACTGCAAAAAGCCAATTTTGACGTAAACACCCATTAGAGCTAAGTTTATTTCTAAATGATCAGGGGGTCAACCTTTCATATTCAGGCAATCTCCTGAATATTCCAAGTCATTTACGCAACGATCATGCCAATTCCAAGCATCCAAGCATATACCTGATCACGTATACACCATCAATAAACTATAACGAAAATCAGCTAAATGAAAATCACCGCATACAAATCCGACCCTGAGCAGGAGAAATAAGCCATAAAATGCCAAGCGAAACCGGGTCTCTCTTTGTTACAATCAAAGTGCCATGAAAATTGGAAGTACGTATCAGCGGAAAATAACATCCGAAAAATTCGCAAGAAAACTTATCTATGAACAGCTCACCTGAAAAATCCTTTATGGACAAAGTGCTTGAAAATCTAAAGAAAGCATGGGATACAATACTTCCCACCCTCGAATATATTAAGAAAGCAGTCCTGTATTATTTAAAGAAGTATCCTTCCATGCTGGTCTATATTAAGGATTATATTCCGGGGATGCAGGAGGGAAAAAATATCAGTCGGGAAATTCGACTTACTGCAGAGACTGAAATGCCAGAAGTGGATTATAACGACGACGGTTGGCAAATCACGCTACCTGACTGCTGTGTTGTTTCAGGAGAACAGACTGACAACCCGTGGATTTCCGAAGAAAAAACGGTTGAAAACTATTTTCTCCCCATCATGATTCCTTCTGCCCTGGCAATATTATCGATTTTCTTTTCATTATTATTTTTTGAATTGCTCATCCTTCCTTTCGGAATATTGGCCGGAATGATTATTGGGTACATGAACAGGAAATTTGAAACGGTTCATATCAAATACCGAAAAAGTGATCAATTTCGAGAACGAAAATTTCCGCAATTGCGAATATTTGGAAATGAGTTGATTATAAGAGTTGGTCATCGTTCTGTTCGGCAGAAGTTTTTCAAAACAGGATACGAACCTGTTCATGAAAGTTCAGTAACTCCAAACCCTACCCGCGAGAATAAAAGTTTCAGTCAAGAGAAACCCGAAGAGAAACAAGTCTCCGATAATACTGAACCACCTCGATCAATTCCTTTGCATGAGGGTGATGATCCAGATGAAACGGAGAGCTGATTTAAGTAGTTGGCAGTAAGTTTTCATTATTTATCAGTGTTTGATTTTATAAACCCTCAAAGGAACCACAGATGGACACAAATGATCACAGATTATTTTAAAAAAGAAAAAAAGATTTCATGCAGAGAGCGGAAATATTTGAACAACCCACATTAACTTGGCTGCCAGTTCACTTTTGGTGAGGAAGCTCAGCTATAGTTATGGAACTGCAAATTCGTGTCTATCTGTGCTTATCTGTGGTTCAAAAAAATGATAAGAAATAACTTTTCCTTTACTTTTTAATATAATAAACTTATCACGGGTTACTTACTTAATACTTTTGAGATTAGTTTTCGCTTTTTCATAATCAGGATTGAATTGAATTGCTTTTTCAAATGCTGTTTTTGCATTCACCTTGTCTCCTTTTTCAAGCAAGGTTTCTCCCAATTCGTTATAGAGTTCAAAAGAAGTCGATTTTTTCTTGATAAGCTGATTAAGAATATCGATTGCTTCATCAAATTTTTTCTGTTTTGTAGCCAGCCTTGCTTTGAAGATCTGAACTGCGGGGGTGAGGCCTTCTTTTTTTGTCAGTTTTTCCAATATCTGATTAGCAGATTTCCAATTCTCCGATTGAATATAAATATTGAGCAATCTGTACGGGATAATTTTGTTCTTCGGTTCAATTTTTTCACACTCTTTCAAGATCACCAATGCCTGATCATATTGGGATAGTTTTTCATAAGCTGTGGAAAGATTGAATCTAAATTGTAGATTTACAGGATTTAGCTCAACAGCTTTTTTGTAATGTTTGATGGCTTCATCCAGACGATTTAATTTCATGAGTGCATCGCCTAGATTTTTGTGAGCCTTTCCATATTTGGGTTTGATCAAGATAGATTTTCTGAGTAATTTTTCTGACTCTACCAAGTCACCTTTTGCGATTAACAAGCTTCCATAATTACTGAGCGCTTCCGGATAATTCGGTTTTGTGTTAAGTGCTTCCTGATAATGATAGATTGCATCTTCAGACTTCCCTGCCATCCTGAGGATGTTACCCAGATTATTATGGGCCATGGCATTTTGAGGTTCATAATGTAACGCAAGATTGACATATTCAATCGCTTTTTGCCTGTTTCCCTGTTGGGCATAAATCACACTCAAGTTACTTAATGCGGTTGAATTGTTCGGCGCCACTTCAATTGCTTTTTGATAGTGTTGTTTTGCTTTTTCAGCTTCGTTGGCTTCAAGGTACTCTGCAGCCAGATTATTGTGCGCAACGACATTATTCTCGTCGACATACAATGCACGTTGAAAAAGAGTATAAGAATTTTCCCAGTATCCAACTTGCTGATGTGCTACAAAACCAAACACCCCAATAACTAATAGAGAAAGGAATCCGATAATTTTCTGAGCTGTTGAATTCCCTTTCGTGAAATGGTCACCCAGCCAGACAATCGCAATAAAAACCCCAATAATTGGAAAATAAGTGTACCGATCAGCCATCTGCTGTTGTCCGACTTGAATGATACCTATCACCGGAACGAGAGTTCCCAGATACCAGAACCATCCGGTAAAAATGTATGGAAGCTGATTTCTTCGTGACCATGCAAACAAAGAGACAGTAATGAGAACGATCAAGCCGAGAAGTATGTAATCGACCTGATAATTATCTTTTGGGTGCGGATAATAAAAACTGAGATGGGACGGCCAGACCATATTGATAAGGTAAAGTGTATAAACAGAAATTGCGTTGAGGATACGAGCGAGCATCGTAAATTTTTCAAACGACCTGACCGCCCCTCCACTTGATTGAGCAATGAATGTTGTTGCAGAAAAAATTATTGTCAGAATTAGAAAAGGAATTTTTTCCGTAGCAATTTGACGGAATGTTTTAATAGATACAGGTAAATCCTGATTGACTGACCTTGAAACATTTGCGTGTTTTGCACGAGTTTTTTTCTTATTATTCTTCTCAGAAATATCCTGGCTGAACTGAAATCGTTTATAAGGCCAGTGATCAAGCAATATTAACAGGAAAGGCATTGTGACAAGCATTTGCTTGCACAACAAACTGGTTGAATAAGCAACAAGCGAATAATAAAACCATTTTTTAGTTTCTGTTTGCGCGTATTTCGTATAACAAATAAGTGTGACGATTCCGAACAAAGTACTAAGTGTATCTTTTCTTTCAGAAACCCAGGCGACTGATTCCACATGAAGTGGATGAATTCCAAATAAAGCTGCAACAAGAAAGCTTTTGAATGTACTACCGGAAATTTGATATAACCAGAGAAAAAGCAGGATCGTATTAAGGACATGAAATGAAAGATTAGATAGATGGAACGTTTTTGAAGAAGGCCCAAATAACTCAGCATCCAGCTGAAGCGAAAGCCAAGTTAACGGATGCCAGTTTTCTGTTGTTCCAAATTCAAAAGCCCAGCTAAAATTCTCTGCATTGATTCCTGTTGTGACATGAGGGTTTTCCAGAATAAACCCGTAATCATCAAAACGAACAAAGTCGAATGAATAAACCTGATAAAAAACAGCGATCACCATGCTGACCAAAAGCAGGATCGGGAAGAAACGACTACGCATTTCAGTACAAGGCTTTCCATTCAAAGAAATTAGTCACGAATTGAGTATGAGATTTTGCCATTGTAAGCGATTTTTAAGGGGATGTCACCAGAAATGGATTACAAGATGAATGATATGCAATATTCTTTGATTGTTTTGCAAATTCTACCCTGTTTCAAATAGTCCAGATAGTGAAAGAGTATAAATTCCCGAAAAACGATCCTGTAACGCTACACCATTGTTCAAATTGCATTAATATTGTACCAGTGATTTCTAAACCTCTTGATATCTAATTCAAAGGCTAACCATGTTTACATTTGATCAACTTGTTTCCTCCCGAAAAGAATGGATCGAAAGTGTTCTTCGTCCCTGGTCGATACAGGCCCCCAGAAAAGAGTTAATAAAAGCTGCCATGGAATGGACCGACATTGCAGGGAAAGTCTCTCCGGAATCCACATTATGGACATGGGCGTGGAGTCGATTTCCTGAGTTGATTTATGATGGCCTGGAAGGTGTGAACGAAACATTGGAAGTCGAAGTTCAAATGAAAGACGGTTCGATTCACGTTGGATTCCCAAACAACAATAGCACAGAATATGGCAATCTGGTATTATTACTCACAGAGAGGCAGCCCCATAGCGACAGTTCCCCTCTCTCCATAGATGAGATTGTCTCAGTAAAAAGAAAGCTGTAGCTTCAAAAAAATGCGGGCGATCAGAACTAGAAGTTTCAGAGAGTTTGAATCTGAATTGCAGTGCCGAAGGCAACTCCTGGCCAATTTTTTCCGAATGGCTCAACAATAATTTCCACTTCGGGAGCACCTGAAGAGTTTGAGGCATCTTTTGCAGCGATGAAAGATTTGTGTTTGATACGACCTTTACGTTTTTCTCCATTAGGAAAATAAAGTCGAACTTCTGTCCCATTTTGCACTTTGGTTGCCATCAGTGAAGGAAAACTGGCTTTGATAAATAAGTGATCCATGTGATAGATATCAAGCAGTTTTTCACCTTTGTTAATTGTTTCGCCCGATGAATGATACATGGGCCCTACAATCCCATAGGCATTTGCTTTGATATCCTGCTTGATTTCCCGCTGTTTTAAAGCGGCCAGCTTCTTCTCTTCATTGCTTAAATTGTTTTGAATTGTAGTGATTCCAAAAGAGTCACTGAGTTTTTGAGGTAATTCTTTTTTCAGTTTTTTAAGTGAATCAAGTCTTTTTTCACATAAACGAAGTTGAACAGTTGTCACTTCTTCTGCATTCTGAGCAGACTCCTGTTCAAGTTGTGCGCGAATTAAAAACCGATCAAGGTCGTGAATTCCATTATCAGTACGAAAGATTTCATCCGGCTTTTTCAGATGACTCACGGGGCGCGGTCGATTCAAATACTTTTTCCAGGCATATTTTTCTATCTGCTGATTATATTTTTCCTGAAGGTAATTCGCTGCATTGAGCCTTGTTTGAAGAATTTCATTTTCAAGAGATTTATTACGCCAGGCTAATTCGATTTCCGATTTTGCACTAGCGACTTTTAAATTCTGTTTCAGTTTGAGAACCCGTTTTGTCTGCTCTTTTAACTGTTTCGTTAATGTAATGTTTTGAATAACGCATAATGAAGAGGTTTCATCTGCCAATTCACCCGTCCGCGTCAGAAACTTCTGGATGACACCGGTTTCCGTTGCATAGACTGCAGTTGATTTTGAATAGAGATGACCTGTGACCGGGGTAGAATGACTTAATTCCAGAACGCGCGTGATTGTGTAACCGAGACCAAATGCCAGCATGATCAACAATATTGATCGATACGGCGGCGCGGGAAGTTTGGGTAAATCTTTCGATCTGTTTTCAGAAGTACTACTCATAGAATCTGGCTTCTCAGGAATCTGACATTAAATTGAGACGCAAAAACACCCTGATCTCTCGCAATCAATATCGGCATTAAAAAGCGTCCTTCTCAAGAAGGAATGGTTAATACAAGGCAATGAGATCAACACGACCCGCAAACTCGTCCATATTTATTTAGTTTAACTTTTTATGATAATCCTGAACACTAAGTATATACAAACGTACACCGCTTGTTAAAATCGAGGGAAATCATTCATGAGACATAAACTTTGAAGTGGGACTGAGGGAAATGGGATTGGGGAAAATATGAAGACAAAAACAGAGGCGAGCCTTATTCATTCGATCGATTTTATCATTGAGCAAATCCTGGAATTGGCAAGCATTAATTCGCCTCCTATTGATGCATTGTCACTGGCAGACCTGCTTGGGGTCTCAGTATTAATTGACGCTACACTAAAAGGGCGTGGCCGGCAGAAACAGATTTCTGGTCAACCGACGATATTAATCAAGCCGGATGATCGACCAGAAAGAATTCAATGGGCTGTTGCTCATGAGATCGGAGAAATTATTGCTCATCGAATCTATGAAAATGAACCAGAAATATTTGATTTTTCCATGAGCTTAAGAAGGGAACAGGTTTCAAATCTGGTGGCAGGGAGATTACTTGTTCCGGAAAAATGGTTTTCGCACGATTGCCTTGAGGTCGATTATGACCTTTTTGAACTCAAAAAGAGGTATACGACTGCAAGCCATGAGCTTATTGCAGGTCGATTTCCTGACCAAAATCACTCTATCGTGATAACTGTATTTGATCAGGGAGAGTTCACCAGAAGAAACTCTCATTTTTCAATGAATCCCCTTTCCCTGAATGAATATGAACTGGAAATCTGGCGGGAAACACATGTGGGTTGTCTT
>JAJRVU010000179.1 GCA_024277145.1 Planctomycetota bacterium | reverse complement strand
ATCTGCCTTTTGGATGCAACATAAACCTTGACCATCTGCAATACTCCACTGGGAAGTTCGTCTCCCCGTTTCATACTGTTTAATGCCTGGTCCCGTTCATCCAGTAGATCGTTGACTGCTCCCCAGTTTTCTTTGATGAATTTTTTGCATTCTGCTTTCTTTTGTGGAGAGCGAATTTCTAATTCTTCAAAATATGCAACAAAACCATCTGCAAATCCAGAGACTTTTTTAATGTCTTAAGAGCCTTTGATCTCAAGGCCATCTGCATCGGCTACCTTACGACCCAGGATTTTTTCAAAACCGGAAAGGAATTCCTTAAAGCTTTCGGCAGCTTTTACGTTTCCTGCATCTTCAACCGTTTTGAGTTCTTCTTCAAACTTTTTACGTTCCAAATCGCTCAGGCTCATTCGGCGTGAAAATTTCTCAGTTTGAATGACAATTCCTTCAACACCACTGGGAACTTCCAATGATTCGTTTTTGACATCCTCACCAGCACGACCAAAAATGGCATGAAGAAGTTTTTCTTCCGGTGTCAGTTCTGTTTTCGCTTTCGGAGAAACTTTTCCGACAAGAAGATCACCCGACTTGACACTGGTTCCAACTTGAACAACTCCCTCGTCGTTAAGGTAGCGAAGAGCTTTTTCACTGACGTTAGGAATATCTCGCGTAAATTCTTCACGGCCTAGTTTTGTTTCACGAACTTCAACATCAAATTCATCAATATGAATTGAAGTATAAACATCTTCTTTAACCAATCGTTCAGAAAGAATGATTGCATCTTCAAAGTTGTAACCTTCAAAAGACATAAACGCAACCAGAACATTTCGACCCAATGAAAGTCTTCCATCTCGTGTGGCTGCAGAATCACAAAGGATTTCTCCTTTTTTAACACGTTGACCCATACTCACGATTGGTTTTTGTGTTAAGCAAGTTCGCTCATTGGACCCGGTGAATTTTCTCATCGGGTATTTCTTGCCATCAATTTCAATGACAGTTGCATCAACGTAAGTAACTTTGCCAGCACGTTCAGCACAAACAACCATTCCTGAATTTTCGGCAACTGCAACTTCCATCCCGGTACCAACAATCGGTGGCTCTGCGATGAGAAGGGGAACTGCCTGTCGTTGCATGTTTGAACCCATCAAAGCACGGTTTGCATCATCATGCTCTAGAAATGGAATCAAGCCTGCTGAAATTCCGACCATCTGGCATGGTGCGACATCCATGTAATTGACTTCAGATGCATCACACACTCCAACATCACTTCGGAATCTTGCAATGACTCGGTCTTCAATCAGTTTTCCGTTTTCAACTGGTGTGTCAGCAGGAACAACTTTGGCAAGAGATTCTTCATCAGCGCGAAGCCAATCAATTTCGTCTGTCAGTTTTCTGTTTTTAACTTTTCGGTAAGGAGTAATCAGGAATCCGTAATCGTCCACTTTTGAGAAAATACTCAAACTGGAAATCAGTCCAATGTTAGTCCCTTCAGGAGTTTCAATCGGACAAATTCGACCGTAGTGAGAAATATGAACGTCACGAACGTCAAATCCAGCACGTTTCCTGTTAAGTCCACCAGGACCCAATGCACTTAATCTTCTTTCATGGGTTAACATGGAAAGCGGATTTGTCTGATCAACAACCTGGGACAATTCACTACGTCCAAAGAAGTAATCAATTGCAGCTGAAATACTTTTAGGGTTAACCAATGTTCGAGGTGTCATATCCTCTACATCTTTAAGTCCCATTCGTTCCTGAACTGTTCGGCGAAGTTTCAGGAACCCTTTTCGGATTTCATCAGCTGCCAGTTCATCAATGGTACGAAGTCGTCTGTTACCGAGGTTGTCAATGTCATCAACCTGGGCATCCGAGTCGTTGGTTCTCAGCCTGATGAGATAACGAATTGCGTTGACAAAGTCTTCAGGGCGAAGGGTCATTTCAGTATCAGGTACATCCTGATTAAACTTTCGATTGATACGGAATCGACCAACCCGACCTAATCGGTAACGATTTACATCAAAGAACTTTTCATGGAATAAAGCAATTGCTTTTTCAAGCTGCGGAGGATTTCCGGGACGAAGTCTTTGGTAAATTCTTAAAAGTGCTTCTTCGTGGCTTGCTGTAGGATCTTCCTTGATACTATTTAAAATCAGGATGTCTTTTGCATCTTTGAGGACAGATATTAATTTTAGTGTGGATGTTGTAATCTCCAAGCCTTGTGGTTCAGTGATTGTATCACCACAGTCCACAATAATTTCACCTGATCGTTCATGACCAGCTGGGAAGATGACATCATCCGCTGCAATTTTTCCTACAAATTCCTCACCCGTACTTGCTTTTTTGATTTTGAGATTTTCGACATCGTAATACAGCTTGACTAAATCAGCATCGGATGAAAAATCTTCTGACATGGCACGAAGAAGTGTCATTGCAGAAAATTTACCGCTTTGGTCAATCCTTACGGACAGGGTTTCTTTTTTGCCAACGAGGAGTTCAATCCAGCTACCACGTTCAGGAATCACCCTGCAAGAATATTCCTTTTTCTCGCCAGGTTCTGAACTCAATACGAAATCAACACCGGGTGAGCGGTGCAACTGGCTGACAACAACTCGTTCTGAGCCATTGATAATGAATTCACCACCACCAATCATGATAGGGAAGTCACCTAGATAGACTTCTTCTTCGATGACTTCTTCTTTCGTCAGGCGGAGCCAGACTCGGAAGGGTCTACCGTAGGTCAACCTGAGTTGACGGCATTCTTTTGGTGTATAACGAGGTTTACCCAGTTCATATTTGACGTACTCCAAACGGAGAGAACCGTCGTAACTTTCAATTGGGAAAATCTCACGAAGAATTCCTTCAATGCCGGCATCTTTACGATCACGAAATGAGCGGTCGTATTGAAGAAAGCGGTCATAAGAAGCAGTTTGAATTTTTGTGAGGTCGGAATACTCAACATCGGAAGCAATAACACCAAAATTTCTGATAGTATTGGTTTCGATGATTCTTGTGGCAGGAATCGGCATAAATAGCTCTCTCTTCGCAGAAATGGCCTAACACAAACGGAACGAACCTGTCTTGCGAACAATACGCAATTTGCGCGCACAGGAATTACATTTTTTATTACAGCAGCTTGCAGGAGACGATGGATAGAACGAAACAGTCAAAATTACATCCCAGTTCTTTAACTGTAAAAGGGTGCTAAAAATATCACCAGGACTATGTCTATCAACAGGTGTCGCTTTGGAATCATTTTCAAAACAGAACAGGCTTAATTTTAATTCAACATTCACAATACGAATATTGAATTAAAATAGAATATAAACACAACGAATCCACTGGCCATTACCAAGACTTAAACAGCCTTTACAATGTTCCAGTGAATTATCATGTATTAGTATTGCCTGTAAAAAGTATTAAATACTACCAGTGCAGGCCAAACGGACTGCTTATCATCAAACCCAGGTAGACATATGATTCTACCCGGGGTTATCAAAAAACCGGGACTACTTGATTTCGCAAGCACCACCAGCAGATTCAATATCTTCTTTGATTTTATCAGCTTCTTCCTGTGGAATGCCTTCCTTAACTGCTTTAGGAGCACTCTCAACAAGATCCTTGGCTTCTTTCAAACCTAATCCGGTAATTGTCCGAACAACTTTGATTACGCCGATCTTACTGTCGCCAAAGCCTGTCAGGACGACATCAAATTCAGTTTTTTCTTCTGCGCCACCACCGTCACCATCAGCGGGACCAGCCATCATGACAGCTCCGCCACTAGCAGGTTCGATACCGTGTACATCTTTAAGGTAATCGGAGAGTTGTTTGGCTTCTAATAAAGTTAGTCCGACAATTTTATCGCCCAACTCTTTAGTTGCATCATTAAATTCTACTGCCTCAGCCGTTGACATCGTTCTTCTTCCTTTCTCGTTCACTTAAATTGATAATTAAGTGGAACAAAAGCTTTATGTGAATGGATCATTCAATCTTAAAATTTATATAAACTACGAATAATTGATCTGGCTAGCAAAATGTCTCTTTGCATTATTCAAACAACTAATCGCACCAAAGTTAGCTAATTCTCAAAACTCGCTATCGCTTCTTACTCTTCTCCGTCAGCAATACTTTCAACCTGACTGGCCAGTTTGCCACCCATGCCAAGCAATGCTCCGGAAATCATTGAACCTGGGCTCAATGCCAATCCAACAATTTGTGAAATCAATTCTTCACGTGATGGACTCTTACTTAATGCTTCAACATCAGCTGAACTCAGTGAGTTGCCATCAAGGGTTCCCCCTTTAATTTCCAGGGGTTCCAATTCTTTTGTCCACTTGGCAATTTCTTTGGACAACTGAACGATATCTTCGCATCCCCAAACAATTGTTGAAGGACCTGCCAGAATATCATCAAGGGTAT
>JAJRVU010000178.1 GCA_024277145.1 Planctomycetota bacterium | reverse complement strand
TTAAAATCAAACCTGATATTATTTTTCATCGCGGGTTATTTTTTGTCCTGATCTTCAATTTTCACGGGGCTTAACCATTCGCTAAAGCCTTGTGTTAAGGCATAGAAGACCGGGATAAGTAAAGTTCCCATAATTGTTGCAGCAATCATTCCACTGAAAACGGTTGTTCCTAAAGCCTGCCGGCTGGCTGCACCTGCACCCGCAGCAATGACGAGCGGGAATACTCCCAAAACAAACGAGAACGAAGTCATTAAGATCGGTCGGAAACGAAGCCTCGCTGCTTCAATGGCTGATTCTTTCACCGATTTTCCACCTGCCCGTAGTTCACGCGCAAATTCCACAATTAAAATGGCGTTCTTACTCGCAAGCGCGATCAAGAGTACAAGGCCGATTTGAGTGTAGGTATTATTGTCCATAGATCTCACCATCAACCCTGCAACGGTTCCAAATAACGCGATAGGAACTGCAAATATAATTGCAATCGGGTTTGACCAGCTTTCGTATTGAGCGGCCAAAACCAGGAAGACAAGCAGGATTGCAAGCCCCATAATAATACCAGCGTCTCCTCCTGATTCCTTCTGTTGATAAGCCATTCCGGTCCAGGCGATTCCCATCGTCTCAGGAAGAACGGAATCAGAAATGGTCTCCATTAAATTGAGTGCTTCACCCGAACTATAACCGGGCGCAGCTTCTCCATTAATTGCTGCGGAGGGATACATGTTAAAACGTGTAATCAGTTGTGGTCCGACAATTTCTTTGACCGTTAAAAAAGATCCTAAAGGAGACATTTCCCCTTTCGCATTCCTGACATCCAGCTTTTTAATTTGACCTGCTTCTGCCCGGAATTGTGATTCTGCCTGGACGATAACCTGGTAAATCTTTCCGCCTTCATTGAAGTCGTTGACATACATGGAGCCGAGATAACTTTGCAGGGTGTTAAATACCGATGAAAGAGATATTCCTAGTGTTTTAATTTTTTCGCGATCCACTTCGACATAAAGTTGGGGGACATCTGACTGGAAAGTGGTGTTTAACTTGGCAAGACTGGATTGCCTTTTCGCTTCTTCTATCACTCCTTCGGTCATCTGTTGGAGTACCTCAAGATTGCCTCCGGATTTATCCTGTACCTGTAACTGGAATCCACCACTTACTCCTAACCCGGGAATAGCAGGGGGAACAAATCCAAAAATAATTCCTTCCTGAATACCCCTGAATTTCTTCTGTAACTTTTGAAGGATTGCCTCCTGTTTTAATTCAGGTGTTTCCCTTTGATCCCAGTCGTCCATGATTATCCAGAAGGTAGCCATGTTGGATAAGTTCGTCCCATCAAATAATGAAAAACCGAGGATGGAAATCCAGTCCTTAATTCCTTCTGTTTCTTTTGACTCTTCGAGGATTTTGTTCATTTTCTGCACAACTGCTTCCGTTCGCTGCAGAGAGGCTGCATTGGGAAGTTGAACGCTTACCATAAAATATCCCTGGTCTTCGGTTGGAAGAAATCCCGTAGGAAGGTCCGTAAATTTCCAAGCAGTTGCTCCCACAAACAGAAAAAACAGGACCATGACGAGCGCAACTCGTCGAACAAATCCTTTGACAAAAAAGATGTAGACATTTTCCGTCTTCTGAAAAATATTATTAAAGGCACGGAAGAAAGCATTTTTCTTTTCAGGAGATTTCCTTAATAAAAGAGCACATAAAGCAGGGCTTAAAGTCAGCGCATTAATGGAACTGAAAACGGTGGCCGCTGCTATTGTTAAAGAAAACTGTTGATATAACTGCCCGGTAATTCCCCCCATAAACCCGGTCGGAACAAAAACAGCCAATAGCACCAACGTTGTTGCAACAACCGGTCCACTTACTTCTTCCATTGCAAGAAGGGCTGCATCTTTAGACGACATACCAGATTCATCAATATGGCGAACGGTGTTTTCGACAACAACAATCGAGTCATCTACAACAATACCAATCACGAGGACAAGTCCAAAGAGTGTCAGCATGTTAATTGAGAACCCTAATGCTGCCATGACCGAAAAAGTTCCGATCAAAGAAACCGGGATCGCTATGGAAGGAACGAGTGTTGCTCGCCAATCTTGCAGGAAAACAAAAATTACGAGGAAGACAAGAAGACCTGCCTGGAATAAAGTGACGTAGACTTCCTTGATGGATTCTTCCACAAACATGGTTGTGTTAAACGGTACCCGATAAGAAAGCCCTTTGGGAAACCCTTTTTTTAGTTCTTCCATTCGCTTGCTGACTTGAGCGAAAACATCCAACGCATTGGCACCGGGTAATTGATAAACAGCAATCAAAGCGGCCGGTTTTCCGTTTAACGATGAGTCAGATTCATAGGACTTGGCCCCTTTTTCAACTCTTGCAACATCTTTCACGCGAGTCACGCGAGAGGCACCCTCAGATTTAATGATGATTTTTTCAAACTCTTTTGGGTCCTGTAATCGTCCTTTTGTATTCACCGTGTACTGAAAACTTTGTCCTACAGGAGCAGGAGAAGCACCTATCTGACCTGCAGCGACTTGCACGTTCTGTTCGCGAATTGCATTTACAACGTCATTGGTTGTCAGATTACGGGCTTTCAGCTTGGCGGGATCAAGCCAGATTCGCATACCATAGTCACCCGCTCCAAAAATAGAAACGTCACCCACTCCTTCAATTCGGCTGATCTCATCTTTCAAATTTCGACTAGCATAATTACTGAGAAAAAGGCCATCAAACTCTCCTTCGTCTCCCTGAAGAGAAACCATCATCAGGATGTTCGTCGATTTTTTCTTGGTCGTCACACCCTGGCGATTTACTTCTTCAGGTAATTTGGGTTGAGCAATCGCAACCCGATTCTGTACCAGGACCGTTGCGATATCCAGATCCGTTCCCACTTCAAAAGTTACCGTTAATGTATAAGTTCCGTTGTTGGCGCAAGTGGATGACATGTAAAGCATGTTCTCCACTCCATTCACTTCCTGTTCAATCGGTGAAGCAACTGTTTCAGAAATCACTTTAGCATTCGCACCGGGATAAACTGCAGATATTTCAATCGTCGGCGGAGAGATTTCAGGGTATTGAGCCGTAGGGAGTGTAAAAACTGTAGCGACTCCTGCAACGACAATCACAATGGAAATCACGGTTGCAAAGATAGGACGATTAATGAAAAATCTGGAAAACACTTGATTCCACTTTCGTTAAGTTTGATTGGATTCCTGAATTCAGTTCAAGCTCATTCAACTCTGGTTATTTTGTTGATTCTTTTTTCGCGGGTGTTTCTTCTTTTGATTTGGACTTAACCACATTTTCTTCTTGCGGGTCAACTTCCATACCATCTCGTGCTCTTTGAATTCCATTCACAATAATCAGGTCATCAGGTGAAATTCCTTTTTTAACAATACGAAGTCCGTTAATTAATGCTCCAAGTGCTTCTTTTTGCAGATGTCTTTTTTCAACTTTGTTTTTATCATTTACAACGTAGAGATAACGCCCGATCATATCTGCAGAAAAAGCGTCTTCACTCACCATGACAGCATTTTCGTACTGCTGATCTGCCAGCCTGACCCGAACAAATAATCCGGGAACAATATCATGGTTTTTATTCGGGAATATTCCGCGGACCATAAAGGTACCTGAAGAGGCATCCAACTGGTAGTCTGCATAGTCAATGTGGCCTTCATGAGAAAAATCAATTTCATCAGAAAGTGCGAGCTTCACCGAAATTTTTTCTTTTTCTGATTTCGACAGATCTTTTGTTCCACTCTCTTTTTGCTTCTTTCTGATAAAACGCAACAAGTCCTGTTCACTCATATTGAAGTAAGCAAAGATGGGAGAAAAACTGACAACTGTTGTCAGTAATGTTGCCTGCCCATCCCCCACCAGATTTCCGACATTGATTTCGAATTTACCAATCTTTCCGGAGATGGGTGATTTAATTACTGTATATTCCAGATTAAGTTTTGCCTCTTCCAAAAGTGCTTTTGTTCCAGACAGTTCTGCATCTGCTTTATCTCTGGAAGCCTTTGCTCGAATGTATTCCAGCTCACTCGTTGATTTTTTCTTAAACAGTTCTTTCATTCTTTTGAATGTCTCTTCTGCCTTGTTCAACTGGACTTCTGAGTTTTTGACAGCAGCAGTTGCCTGGTCGACCTGTGCCTGAAAAGAACGGGGATCAATTTTGAATAGTAATTGATCTTTTTTAACTTTATCACCTTCTTTGAAGTGAACACTTTCGAGGAATCCTTTCACACGTGCACGTATTTCAACTCGCTCATGCGCTTCAGTTGTTCCGGTGAATTCCACATAGTCTTCTACCGTTTTCACAATTGGTTTTCTCACCGTGACAGAAGGAGGAGGGGAAGCCTTGTATTGATTTTTTTCTTCACAACCTGTGAACAGAAATAGAATAAAAATAGATGAAATCATTGAGTTAAAGAGACAGAAATTTCGGAAAGTGGGCAAGGTTTTTCTCCAGTAAAAATCATTTTACCAGAATGAAATTATGAAACAAAATTGTTGAATGATGTTCTGTTATAAGAATTAATTATCTTGAACAAGAAAGAGATGGATTTCCTGCAGGATCATCTTATCCTGAACATAATCTATACGTAAACGGAAAAGAAATATTTACAGGGATAAAAGAAGAACTATTTTTATCAAACCTGAACAGAATGCCGAAAAAAGCCGGAACACCATATTTCTATCTGGTATCCCGACTGATCGTTAATTGCGACTGGATTACAGTTGATCACCTGATTTTATCAAACAGGTTCTTCATCTGTTTTTGAATCTGATTGTCGATCAACCCTTTGGCGGAACCTTGAATTGCCTGTTGAGAAATCATGCTGAAAACTCTTTGATCGACCTGCGGGAGGGCAAGTGTCCCGCCGATGGGAATTTTAAGTGTTTTTCCTCCCATGTTTTTCAGGTATTTGTTGTTATCAACCCAATCTTGCGAAACAGGAATTTCGGCGATGAGACTAATTGACTGGTCTGCATTGACCGTTCCGCTAGTGGTAATTCTCACATCATTCACAATCATCGTTAAATTGCGATGCACGACTCTTCCATTTTTCATCATGAAAGGAACCTGCTGTTTGGGAAACCGAACTGAAGTCTCCCCAAATTCGTTTAATGTCCTGGAATTTTTTCGATTAAAAATTGTCATCAGTTGCCCGACGATTGCAACCATTTTTCCAGCCATCGGCCCCTGTGCAGCCTGTGCTTCATGAATTAGCAACGTTCCTTGAACATCACTGTTTTTTAATTGACCCAAAGGCATCTTTGCATGTTGCAGATCAAGAGAGAAAATTCCATCAACTTCCGCTGAATCTGCAAGGACAGGAGTGACAAATTTCATCCAGGATTGACAAACCTCACGCGTAATTTTCACGCCCTGAATTACCCGGCCAGTTCCAATAGAAAGAACAGAAGGAGATTGCTGAAAATCAATTTTCGGATGAAGCATGACACGACCTTGACTCACATCAAGTTTAACCTGTCCAAAATCAATCATCTGATTGTGCAAAGTTGCATTCACATCTCCTGCTCCCACATCCAACCCATAAATTTCTGCAGACTGCCAACCCATTCCTGCACGCATCACAAATTGGTCAGGCCAATCCTGATTTGTTTGAGAAACTGTTTTGAAAGTGGGTTTGATAATTGAAGAACTGGATCGACGCGGGGATGTGGCCATTCGATGTCGGGAATTCATGGGACCAGCGATAGAAAACGAACTTTGTCTTTTTCCGACAATTTGAATATTTTTTGAAATGGAAGGATCAAGACGGGCTAGAAGTTTTGGGAAATCATAATCAAAATTTCCGTCCAAAGAAGCAACCCGGGATGTCATCAGGTGATCTACCGTTCCGGAAATGGATGCCAGAACAGCAGCGGAGGAGAGGTCACATTGATGGATGGTAACCTGATCACTGATTTCATCATACATCACATCCGTTTTCAGTGAAATTCGTTTTTCCTTCCAAACAGGTTTCCAGGCAACAGATCGGGATTGCGTTTGAGGATTCCAACCTGGTTCACCCGACCAGACAACAAACCGATTCAGGTTGAGTTCGCCATTCATTCTTGTTGTGGAATTCGAATTGGAAAAGTTCATCTGGCTTGAAACAATCCCGCGGTATCGAAAATTACTTACAGTATCAGGCCCTTGAACCCAGGAAAGAAGTTTAGGAAAACTTCCTTTGAATGTGAGTTCGCCATCCATTTGAGGAATCTGCCCCTCGATAAATTTTGCATCAAAATCAATAAAGCTTAACGCGAGTGAATCACTGTTCCATTTCGACTTGGGAGTAAGAAATCGTTTTTCGTTGAAAATCCAGGTTCCTTCGGTTTGAATTTTTGCTCGCTTCTGTTGAATATTGACAGAAGGTCCCTGAACTTTTAAAGGCTCAAAATAGGCATAACCTTCGGTGAATACAATTTCATCCTGATTCATCCGGAGTTTAACTTTTCCATCGACTGTTCCATTCACATCCCAATCATTCAATTGATATTCATTCAGAAAATCCAGAACACTCATCCGATTTTTCCATCGTGCCAAATCTCCTTTAATAACCATATTATAAAGTGGAGAATCACCTTCAGAAGAATCATTCACGGTATGAATTTTAAGTTTGTCTTCGCCTGAAACAATAGAAAGCTGGCCTGACTCAATTATTTGATCAATCGATTTTGTGAATTGGCCGGAACCTTCAAATTGACAAGTCAGGTTTTCTTCAATCCACGGTGATTGGTTATTCCATTGCAGTTCAAATTCTTCAACCTTTAATTCTCCTGCAACCTGATAACGATTTTCAGATAGCATTTGATAGTCAATATCCCCATTTAATGTTCCTTGCAGTTGAGCTTCTGAAAAATCGACGACTGATTCAAGGCGGTTTGCCAGTTGTTGCAAATCACATTGAAGATTGACACTGAGGTTATCACCTTCTTTTGTTGATTGAATATTCAGGAAATCAGAGTCGCAATTCACTCGATCAACCACAAGATGGTTTTCTTCCGCATGGGCGTTAATTTCGATTTGTATCGGATCTTCCCATCGAATCGTTTTTGAATTTCTCTCTGCAACGAGTTCACTACTGGTGATTTTTACAAGGAGATCCTGGCCATCATTTTTAATCGAGCAGTGAATCGATCCCGATTGGACATCAACGTTTTCATGTAATTTTACAGTTCTTGGCAGTAAGCGAGTGGTTTTCGCGATATCCAGATTTGTTTCGACAGAGTATTCTGAATTACCTGCCAACTGGAATAGTTGAGCCTTGCTTCTCAGGTTTTTCAGATCGTTAATAGTAATCTTACCGGAAGAATTAATTTGCACCGGTTCCGAATTCATGTTGAATTGATCAATCGTTAATTGAGAATTATTAATATGTGACAGCCCGGTTAATGTTACTTCGGATAATTGAATTTGATCTTCAAGATAGTCAGGCAAATCCAGAATGATATTTTCCATTTTAAGATCTGTTTTGACAACGGTTTCTAAAAGTTCATTCACACTGTTCCAGTTGACGTGAATATCGCCTGACATGATTCCTGAAAATTCACGGTTATTCACAAGCGAATTCAGAATTTCCCGAAACGGTTCCAGTTCAATTTCTTTCAGTTGAATTTCAAGTGTTCCTTCATCCGAAATATTGGAATTGGCATCCAGAGTTGCAAGCAGTCGGCCATTCATGCCAACTTGACTATCCCATTCAAAGGTTGCATTTTTATCAGCCTCTTCGGGAACGATCATGGAAGCCTGGATATCACTCACTAATATTTTTGAATCATTTCCGTCATGAAGCTCAACTGATCCATCTTGAATATTGATGCTCACGGGGAACTGCCAGTCAGAACTTTTTGATTTCGGGCTTCCCTCTTCCGACCATTTTTTCAATGTGTAATCCCAATTGGTTCTCTCTTCATCTGCCTGGATAATGACTACGGGCTTCGTAACGGTAAACGTGCCGGGGTGCCAGAAATCAATCACAAAATCTATCAGGTTTCGCTCACTTCGAATTTCTTCAATATTAAGAAGGGGTTCTCCTTCCTGGTTTTCGTATTTGATCTTTTTAATCACGATGGGCTTTTTCCAGTCAAGCTCAACTGATTCTGTGCGCACGGAGCCCGGGCAGTCTGATAAAAATGCAGCGGTGATTTTATGATGCAAACCTGTTTGAGAAATCAAAGCAGGTGCCTGCCAGATGAGACAGCCAATCAGCACCACAAAGATGAACGAAAACATTCCACGAAGCGGATTGCTTTTCTTCTCCTGTTTCTGGGGTTTTTTCTTTTTTGTTTTTTTCTTCT
>JAJRVU010000177.1 GCA_024277145.1 Planctomycetota bacterium | reverse complement strand
AGGGGAATGCTGATGAGAACTTATCGAGCCCTTCTTTTGTTCAATTTGATCGACCGATACCTTTTAAGAAAATCTCCGGAAAAAATGCTTGCGGATTTAAAACAGAAATTCATGGACAAAGAAGAAGAACTGGACGAAATTCGTACACAAATGCAAGCCCTGGAATCACAGATCGAACTTGCTGCCGTTGAGGCAGAGGAATCCGCGGAAACTGAAACCAAAGTTGCCTAAACAAACTCAGACGATTCTAATTGGCCAGCTGTTTTAAATCACTCACATCAAAATGCTTTAACAAGCCGAAGGTGTAAAATTCCGGGTACAAATTTGTTTTAATTCCAGGCTTCAGAAAATACTTTAAAGATTCAGGGAAGTCTTTAGAAACTGTTGCCGAAAGCTGGTCGTTTTCATCAATTGCAGATGCGCACAAGGCAATCAAACTGCTTCTCATCCCGAGTCCGTGAACTTCCACTTTTTTACTAACAAGAACTTCTGTAAGAGATCGAACAGTTTGTAAAACCTGTTCTGCCTGTATTCCAAGGGGCCTTTCTCCAACGGTGTTCACTAACAATTCCTGCTGATACAAGTTCCCTTTCACGTTGTTCTGTCCAATAAATATTGGATCACATAACACAACCTGTATTTTTCCATTAAGCAATTTTCGAACTTGAATTGCCAGAGTTTCATACCCATCGTCAGACATAAGCAGAATGGTTCGAGTCGAACCTTTTGGGGTGATCACCACAACAGGTATTCTCAGTTCCTGATCAAGACTAACCGTCAACTGCATTAGAGTTTCCCCGGATTCCAATTTCTTTGCATCAATTTTTGAAATCTCCGCCTGCCTGTTTTTAATTCTCAAGATTTCTTTAAGTTGATCTCGTTTCTGTTCAACTGACATTTTATTCTTAACAGGCAATGATTTGGCCAGTTCCATTGAAAAAACATTAAACCCTCCATTCTTTTCGGGGATATCAACAAGCAGTTCTTCATATTTCAAAACTCCCTTTGAATCTTTTTTCTCAACAGGAATGACTTTCTCACCATCAAAAAAATGCCTGTTTAAAAATTGATAAAACTGGTTGCGGTTATCCAGGCGATAATTATGTGTTCCCGGATCAACATTTTCATAATACTGGAAATTTTCCGGGACTCCCGCCTGTCGATAAAATGGAATGATCGGATCATAAGTAACCGGCTTGACAAATTTAGAAACGAAACAGCAATTATCCTTTGCGTTATAAATCAGCAGAGTTGGTCGAGGAACAAGCATTGCCGTTAAATGAGTATAATCTGCTATTGAAATCAAATCGACCGGTATTTGTTCGTGATCACCAATATCAGAATCTCTTTCCAATCGAGATATCAGCGGAGCGTATCCTGCAACAGGAATACAACAGGTGACACGGGTATCGAGGGAACTGATAATAATTGTCTGCCATCCACCGCCTGAAAGGCCAGTCACAGCAACATTTTTTTGATCCGCTTCCGTTTGATCAAGAAGAACATCCAATCCTCTGGACATCATCAAATAAAACAGGCTTAACCCACTGCATCCACAAAGATCCATTTTGTACAATCCGGGATGTCCATAATTGTGTTTTTTGAATTGGCCCATTCCCAGCCATTCCACATTCAAGCTAAGTACTCCATGTTTTGCAAGGTGAATACAGCGTCTTTGTTTATAGTCAACTGCCTTCCCCTGTCCGTCGTGTCCATTCACATTCAGAACCACGGGAATTTTTTTGCCCGGATTTTTTGCCACCGATTCAGGAATGTAAAGCAATGCAGGAACCCAGAAACCGGGAACTGCTTCGTAGCGAAGTTTTTGAACGGTGTAACCATCACCCTGAATTATATCTGACAGCACAACATTGGGTTTGAATGTTCGCCAACTGGAAGGAACTCCTCGAAAAATAATATTCTCAAGAACCCTTTCTCTTAATACCTGAGCTTCTTCCTGCCATTGTTTTGCAGTCGGAGGGAGTTTGAGTTTTGTTATCCGCTTCTTTATGTAGTCATGATGCTCACTACGGACTTCATATTCACTCACCAATTGTTCTTTAAGAATGTTTTCAAGCTGACCAGCCTTTGTTTGAGAAGAAACTGAATTCAAGCAAACCAGAAACGCAAGCAGATTAAGAGAGTATTTAAAATTCATGAGACACCCCATAGAAACAGAAGATGAGAAACCCGTTAGATAGAATTAATTGCTTAATTATAAACAGGGATCAAGCAAGGAACCCACACCCTGACAAGAAATATGGTCCTATTTCTATTTTAAAAATGGGTTAATTATTTTCCGGATGCCACCAGAAGAGGACCGGGAAGATTTTTTTCTTAATTCCTGAATAGATTGAGGGCGTTTTTGAGGATTGGAATGCAAGCAGGATGACAGGAGAGTCCCTAACCCTTTTACCATCTGCTTTGCTTTTTTTTGGTAATGCCCGGGAGAAAGTGGGCGCAAGATTAATTCATTTGATTCCGAAGCATTCAGGAACGCCTGTTGTATTTCTTTCAGGAGAGGTTTTGAAAAAACAATTTGATCCTTTTGATCACTCAACTCGCCTTCTGCTTTCTCTCCACCGATGATCAATGCTGACAGGAAAGCCCAGTGATAAATATCAGTTGCCTTTGTCACATTCAAGGGGAGCTCTTTTAACTCAGGCGCAAGTATAAGAAGTTCCTTTTGATGTGAGACTTCTGCAGGATCATTGATATTCAATACTCTTTCTGAAAAAGCACATTGCAATCTCAAATGTGGGCCGACCAATAATTCATCAAGTGAAACTCCAAAGCAGAATTGGTCATAATTTTGAAGCGTTTCAAAAAAATCAAGCAGGAGAACCGCTAACTTAACTCGCTCAACCGGTGATAAACGATCTTCCTTGATTAAATCTGACAGTTTATCTGAATAAGGATATTCCTGCACGAAGACCGGAGTAGCTTGAGAATTTACTGATTGACCGGATTCGTTCACTGGAAGTTCAAAATAGTCAAAGATCTGCGAAAACCAGCCAGGGTGACGAGACAGGACCTCTTTGCATTCATATTCAAATTTCTGGTGAACCTTTTTCAATTCATCGGAAGAGATTTGACCAGGAATCATCGGCGTTTTTATCAGGACTTGAGACCATTCATCTTTAGCTGCGTAATAAAAATGACGGTCCTGATATTTATAATTCAGAAAGCGACGGAATCCTGAATAGCAGGAATGCGTTTCCGTCTGATGAAGCAGTTCACCAATTTCATACAATGACTGCCCCTGATTTTGAATTTGTTGTTGAGGTTCTAAAATCATATTTTATTTATTTTCAATCATGCGTAAGTTTTCTCGTAGTTCATGAATCGTTTGAAATCGATCTTTTGCATCCCAACTCAGGCATTTCAACATAAATGGAACGACCTTGCTCGGGCAATGTAATTTCAACAGATCAACATTAAATCGCACGGACTTCGGATCATCTTTAGCTCTGTTAGCGGGAACTAATGTTTGCGGATTCACGCCCGAAACCATATGGAAAAGAGTTGTACCAAGCCCAAAGCAATCGGCAGAAGCTGTGATTCCATGACTGTTTCCACTATTCCCACTACATTCCGGTGCACAATAACCCGGACTGTGTGACCCTGCCAAAACAACCGTTTCATTCACAATGAGCTGGCATCCTCCAAAGTCGAGCAGTGTTGCATGACCGTACTCATCGACGATAATATTGCCCGGTTTCAAATCCTGATAAATCAGGTTCCACTGAATTTCTTCTTCCAGTTGAATCGGCCGGTGAAGAATGTCAATCACTTCTGCAATCTGGTCAATAATCTGAACTGCAATATTCCATTTCATTCCATCCGGAAAGTATTCATCCAACAAGCGATCCAAAGCCATCCCGGGAACCGGATTCATGATCAAGTAAGGTTCAGAACGATAAATATCCTGATCATCAAATGACCATTCCTGTTGATCCAGTGTTTTTCTTTTATCGGTCAGGGAATGATTTACGTCATAAACGTAATTGATAATTTTGGGAACCGCCCTGCATCCTTCATTGTTTAGTTGGACAAGAATTCTTCTTTCGGTTTGAAGATGATGGCGGGAGCGCCTGATTGATTCAACAATTTCTTCGACAGGTTCTTCAAGATTTTCTCGTTCCAGATCGTATTTGACAATTCCTTTTATAAACAGGTTTGCTTTAGAATATTTATCGATCGCTTTTAAAATAATGCCTCCACCGCCACGGGCAAGAACATCCTGAACTTCAAACTGCTCTGCAAGCACTTGCGCAATCGTGTAGGAAACTTCCTGATCTTCCTGTATTGTGACAGGAATTCGATAAAACTGTCGTTCATTTTCTTCAAATGAATTCCAGTGTTCAGGTTGAGGTGCAGGTCGTTTCATTTTGAATTTATTGCTTTTTCATTCAAATAATATTGTTGAGAATTAAGACTGTGTTCTATCCACAAATAATTTATTGCCCTAGAACATAAATCATCTCTGTAAATAAAAACAGCCTACCCGAAAATATTCGGATAGGCCATTTAATTTAATCGCACTTACGTTTAGCGTTCGAGGTAACTCAAAGCAACGTTCCGGAAGGAACGAGGACGACGCCAGATGTGTGCTTCTTTTGGTGGTGGTGGTGCATCTTCAGTCTTAGGAGCAGCTGGAGGAGCTGCTGCTGGAGCTGGTGCAGCACCGCCTGGTGCTGGAGCGTATGATGCTGGTGCACTGCAACCACAACTTGTTGGTGCAGGAGCACAGCATGAAGGCTCTGGAGCACAACATGTTGGTGCTGGAGCTGGTGCACTGCAAGTTGGTGCAGGTTCGCAACAACTTTGAACAGGCTGACAACAACTTTGTGTTGAAGCACTTGAGCAAGATGAAACACTTGAACAAGATGAAACTGATGCACAGCCACGAGAGGATCCACCACAGTGGCCAGCTTCAGCGACTTTGCCTAAGCTACTTAGTGCTGCGATACCACCAAGGGCACCCAACGATTTTGCAACGAAATTTCGTCGACTCAGAGAGTCAAATTTCATTTTCTTTTCTCCTTATTTTTTTACTAGCTAGTTAAAAAACACGTTCGTCACGATGTTACGTAAATCAATACAGCACACAACTACGTATGCTACCTATCATGAATAATCGTATATATCACCTTTTTCAACCCATACAATGAATATATCCCAATTTAATTCGTATATTTGTATCTTCAACTATTAGCTCATAAAATTAAGAATACAAGCTTTAATGGGCCAGATACTTAATTTCCCGTATTTTCCTCATTCATAGGAATTAATAACCGAAACTACAGCGAATAATAGTCTGCATCATGCACCCAATCAAAAACAAGTTAAATTGCTGTTATACAGATTTAATCGCAAAGAAATACTGAAATCCTATCCACGTGCTCAAAACTATGAAACAGTATTCAAATCTAAATCAATCAAGTTTTTATTTCATACACACAGCCAATAAGAGTACACATGCGAACACCATCCATTCGCACTGCATTAGAAGAAAGGAGAATTCAACCCGCATGCATGTTTTTTACTTTTAATCCTGATAAGATGGCGAATCGATCATTCAGATTGAATTCCAGAACAGATATCTCTTTCTTCCAAATACAACCACTAACATAAGGACGTTTTATGTGGTTTGCAGAAACCCCCTGGCCTCCCATTATTATTTCCCTGGTACTTTCCGCAGTTTTTTTTAGCAGGTGGAATCAAAAGCGTAAACAATTTTCCTTGGTCATTGCGATAGTGCTTTTAGTTCTCTCCCCCGGGATCTATTTAATCGAACAGAATATTGTTACGGAGAAAGAAAAGCTGGAAGAAATAATTTATGGATTAAGCCATGCGTTCCAGCAGGGACAAGTTAAAGAATCCTTATTCTATGTTCACAAAAAGAATCTCGTTGATAAGGCACGAATTAAAAAAGCGTTAAAATATATTGAAGTTGGAGATGACATGAGAATAACAGATCTCCGAATTAAAATTTCTCAGGATGATGCTTTATCAGCTACTACCCTTTTCCGTGCAAATGCAACGATTTCGTTCAGGAATAATTCGTTGGGCTATAAACCTTCAAGATGGAAAATATCCTGGTATAAAGATGGAAGCGCGTGGAAAATTATTCAGATTGAACAGTTGCATATTGTCAATGGAAAGACAATCAACACTCCTATTTGACCCGAGAAGTTTGACCCGAGAAGTTTGACCCGAGAAGTTTGACCCGAGAAGTTTGACCCGAGAAGTT
>JAJRVU010000176.1 GCA_024277145.1 Planctomycetota bacterium | reverse complement strand
GGATTCTTTTGCTTTGGGAATAAGTTTATCAATTAACTTTCGAGATTGAACTTGCCCGAAACCACGTTGTGCATCCACTGTCAGTATGCAGGAAGTTTCATTAAGAATTTTCAGGTCAACGTTTCCTGCGAGTTCTCCAATGGTTAATTGGTTAAGGTAATGCGGAATCAAACCGACTCCATGAGATTCATGGCCACGTAAATTCGAAGCAAGAAGGCTTTCTGAAATCATCTCTGATTCAATCAGGCTGATTCCAGCTTCTGTGAAGAGGCGAATTGCGAATGCTTTTAATTCATTCTCATTGATTATTTTCATGGTTTCTTTTTATTATCGTTTCTTTTTCGGCATGGGAGCGTGAGTTTCTTCTCTCCAGTCCTGAAGCATCCCGTAAAGCTTTGCTGCAACAGCTGGCTCTGCTTCGGAAATATCCGTTGATTCTCCGATATCATTTTTCAGGTGATAAAGTTCACGGTTTCCGGTTTCAAAAAACTCAATCAGCTTATAACCGTCATGTTGAATGGCAGCGACAGGTGATGTTCGCCATGTTCCCTTTTTTCTATTTGCTTCCAGATAACCGGGAAAATGCCAATATAACGGACGATTGTTCAAGGAAGGATCCGCTCCGGTTTTCCAGAGTGTCACGAGGCTTTGCCCATCAAGGATCATGTCGTCTGGCTTTTTTAACTGGGTTTTGTTTAATTGCGCGAGTTCCAATAAAGTAGGATAAAAATCGATACTGAGAACCGGAACTTCACTCAGGCTGCCCGGTTTGATCTGACCTTTCCAACGAACGAATAAAGGAACGCGAATTCCCCCCTCATAAAGCATTCCTTTCCCGCCTCTGAGAGGTTTGTTATCTGAAATGTCTTGTCCGCCAATGATTCCTGCCCTTTCATATCCACCGAGACCGCCGTTATCGGAATAGAAAATCACAATCGTATTTTCTTCCAGTTGCAATTCCTTCAACAGGTTAAGTATTCTTCCAACGCAACTATCCATTTCGCTTAGCATTCCTGCATAAACAGGATTTTTGTGCCCCCCGACTTTTGGTTTCTTTTCATAATGTTTGATCAAATGTTCCGGAGCTCTGATGGGCGTGTGAACTGCGTGGAATGGAACATAGGCGAAGAATTTATTGTTCTGGTTTTTCCGAATGAACTTTAAAGTTGCTTGAGTGATATATTCTGTCGCTGGGTGTCGGTTTGGTGTTCCGGGAAGCAATTTTTTTCCACCCCTGTGAACTTCTTCATCAAATCCTTGCGCTAAAGGAAGGTATTCCGGTTTTCTACCAAGATGCCATTTCCCGAAACAGCCTGTCCGGTATCCTGATTTTTTGAGTGACTCTGCAATGGTGACAACTTCTGGATTTAAAAATGTTTGATTCTCAGCCGGTATCATTTTTCGGAAATTTTCCTGACCTCGCGCACCTGTTCCGACAGTGCAAACTCCGGTTCGGGGAGAATACTGACCACTTAATAAAGCAGCACGCGTTGGCTGGCAATTCGGCCCGTTGGAATAGGCGTTAAGGAATTTCATTCCACCGGAACAAAGTTGATCAAGATTGGGCGTTTCGTAATATTCACTTCCGTAACACGCCAAGTCCGTCCAACCGAGATCATCTGCCATGATCAGAACGATATTCGGTGAACTCTTTTCTCCCGCAATTAATTCCCCTGCTTCTGTTTTTAAAGAAGAAAGCAAGAAAATAATAAGCAGCAGGAAAAGGGCCTTTTGAAATCGAAACATGAGTTCATCCTGTATGAATTAAAACGTAGAAATAAGTCATTTCTGAAAATTTCAGGCAGCCTTTAATAATGGGGTGGTTTTTCTTCTTCCGGGTTTCTGAATTCCGGATCTTCTGCAAGGGTTGTCACTCGTCCATCCAGATGTTCAATACGAGAACTCATTTCTCGAAGCTCTTTATGCAGATCGATAATCACCGAATTTAATTTGTCATAGTCATGCTGAAGATGGGCAACCATCGATTCCAACTGGTTAATTTTTTCTGCTTGGTTGTTTTCTGTGTGGTTATTATCTGAATTCATTTTGCGGATTGCCTATTTAGATGATTTTCGTTTTTGAATCTGGATATCCCGAAACTGAATTCCATGCGAAGAAATATCTGTGACTGCCTGGAATGCAATGTAACCTTTTAATGGATATTTGAATTTGGAATTAAGCTGTTTACTATCGAGATGAGTACATTTTATTCCATCACAAAAAACCGTTATGCCTGAATAAAGACATTGAATTTTCATGGTATGCCAGCGTTCAGGAGATGTATCGGGCTGCCTGTTAACAGGGGCAATTCCTTCAATAGAACCAGTGCAATGGAGGTTATCTTTCAGTTGGTTCACAATGGGAATTCGGAGAGTTTTCTTATTAGAAGAATCTTTCGGGTTCATTCCAAGTAGCAATCCGCTTTCTCCCCCTTCACCAATTTTCCATTCAAATTTCAGGATGAACTCACCTTGTTCTGATTTGGTTCGAATCCATTTTCCTTTTTTGTCTGCAATGCAGCAAAGCCTTTGACGGTTGACCAGCCAGCAGTCTTCTGCGCCTTCAACCACCCAATCGTTTAACGTTTTTCCATCAAACAGCTTTTCAAATTGATTCTCTTTGGAAAAAAAAGTGTCTTCAGCGTGAACAAAGTCTGCTGTTCCAAGCCAAAGGATCATCAGTGGAACCATAAGAAATAAAATGGTTTTCACAATTGTTATATGAATAGATTGTTTCAAGAATGTGTTTTCCTATTTTTTTGTTTGAAAATCAGGATGTTGAGAATTATCTCGAACTTCAATAAAAGCAACAAGGCCAAGAATTTCATCACGCATTAGCATTTTAAGCAATCAACCCGGTACAAATAAATGCCAGGCCAAAAAAACGTAAAACGCGGTAAAGCGTCTCTATTTGATTTCTAACAATTGTCAAATATCGTAGACTATCCAAAATAACGTATGGACTGCTCCAATGCGAGTCTGGCATCATGCGAACCCTGATATTGTCTCAGCAGCAAGACAAGTCAATTCCAGTCTGAAATATATTCTTCAAAATAACAGAAATGACTTTAAAGAATTTTTCCTAAGATGCTATTTGGCTGTTACATAGATGTCTCCCACTTGTCTACAATAAGCTTGAATCATGAGATGATCTGCACGGTGGCAGTCAGCATGATCCCATCAAGAGAAATCTGGAATTCAGAACGTTTTTCTGCAGGATGTTTTTAGTGCAGGTTGCACTTAACTATTGCGTCGCTGTACAGCATGGAGACTTTGTTTCAAGACTTTGACCTGCTACACGTAAATGAAACTCGCTCTATATATTCTGAGATAAAGGCGTGTACACATCATTATGGATTACTTTAAATAATTGATCTTTTGTTGATGGTGTACTCGGAATTTCTCATTGGTGGAAAGGATTCCTTGAGTGTGTTAAAGTAATGAATTCCAATTCTGTTCATCAACTTGCTTTTATTGCAGGTTTTAAATTATTAGCTGAGCATGTATTAATGAATAATGAAGCATACTACCCCGGACTTGAAGGTGTGATTGCCGGTGAAACTGAAATTTCAACAGTTGATGGCGGTTTAATTTATCGTGGATACCCGATCGAAGAACTTGCTGAAAAAAGCACTTTTCTCGAAGTCGCATTTTTACTGCTCAATAACAAATTGCCTAATCAGGAATTCCTGGCTGACTTCCAGTCCATCCTTTCAGAATCAGCAGTGGTTCCCGAACCAGTCCTGAATTTCCTGACTGAAATTCCGTTGCATTCAAGCGGAATGGATTCACTCAGAACAGGTATTGGCGCACTGGCTCATTTCGATTCCCAGGTCGATGAATCAACCAAAGATGCAAACCTTGCCAAAGCAGTCAGGCTTCTTGCACAAATCCCTATATTAATTGCAAACCGTTATCGAATCACAAAAGGAATGAAAACAGTTCCTCCCAATCCGGAGCTTAGTTTTGCAGCTAACATTCTTTACATGATTACAGGAAAAGATCCTTCTGCACTTCATGAAAAAGCGATGGATGTCTCCCTCATTCTTTATGCAGAACATGAATTTAATGCATCAACGTTTACAGCAAGAGTCATCACTTCCACGATGTCTGATATGCATTCTGCAATCACTGGAGCAGTCGGCGCACTAAAAGGTCCATTACATGGCGGGGCTAATGAACGAGTTCTGGAAGTTCTTCAGGAAGTAGGAACTGCTGACAATGCAGAAGCCTGGGTTCGGGATGCCTTTGCAGAAAAAAGAAGGATCATGGGCTTTGGACATCGTGTTTATAAAGAGGGTGACCCTCGTGCTGTCATCCTCAGGAAATATTGCCAGGAGCTTGCAGAGGAAACTGGCAATCAGGAAATGGAAAAAATTGCAGACACGATCGAAGAATTGGTTCGATCAGAAAAAGGACTTCCTCCTAATCTGGATTGGCCAAGTGCAAGGCTTTATTACTACCTGGGGCTGGATGTGGAACTTTATACACCGCTGTTTGTTGCAAGCCGGATTGTTGGCTGGGCTGCCCATGTGATTGAACAGGCTGAAAATAATCGTTTGATCCGTCCCCGCTCTCGATATACCGGAATGGAAAAACAACCTTACAAAATAATGAGTGATCGTTAGGACTTTCTGCTCTATTTTATAATTGAATATATTAGCCCTGTCAGCATCATCTGTGTGGAATTCAGTGACACCGAATTTTAAGGCTTGTCTTATCTCATGAATCAAAGAAAAGCTCGAAGAATTCGTTTGGAAACCGTTTTTGATGATGCCACTGAACCGGTTTTCCTGATTGACCATCGAAACAAAATTCGATTTATTAATCGCTCTCTATCCGAATTAACAGGATGGACAGTCGAACAATTAATAGGTCAAACTTCTTTTTTTCATTCCGAGCCGAATTCGGATAAAATTGAATCTGTCACTTCAGCCCTTTCTCCACCCCCTGAAGTTTTTGAAGGAATGAATGTTTCCTATCCTGTTTTTCTTCCGAAAAAATCAGGTCAATCTCTCCCGTTTGCCATCCACTTTTTTTCCTTAAAAGATAAACAAAACCAGACAGAATTTGTTCTGGGTATCCTCACGGAAATTCAAAGTGAAACCCACGGAATAAGCACACCTCCTTTTCTGGAGCTACACGCAGAACTTTCTGCATTGCGAAGTTCATTGCGACACAGATATCGTTTGGAAACAATCATAGGCAAAACAGATGACATGCTACGCGTGATCAAGCAGGCCAGGATTGCTTCAGAACAATATTCCCCATTGCATTTACAAGGCGAACCCGGAACCGGAAAAAAGCATCTTGCAAGAACTATCCATTACTCAGGATCAACCCAGAGTTATGCGTTTGTTCCATTTGACTGCAAGAAAATCAGGCCTTGGGATTTACGAAATTCCCTGACCAGAATTCTGGATTCCTATCAGCATGAACGTGAAGAAACGAATCTTGCTTTTGTTATGAATGTTCCGGGAACAGTCTTGCTTGAAAACATCGAAGATTTAAGCCGGGAAAATCAGGAATGGATATTGAAAGAATTTTCGGCCATTTCAGAAAACAATAAAAATTCGTTACGCTTGATTACTTCAAGTATAAAAACATTGGATGGTCTCAGGAAAGAATCCATTCTGTTACCCGATTTTTATTATTTCATTTCCGTTCTGGAAATCAGTCTGCCATCATTAAGTCATCGGAAGGAAGATCTTCCGGTTCTCG
The DNA here is from genome assembly GCA_024277145.1 of Planctomycetota bacterium. Taxonomy (GTDB): domain Bacteria; phylum Planctomycetota; class Planctomycetia; order Planctomycetales; family Planctomycetaceae; genus JAJRVU01. The sequence continues at coordinate 1,262 of JAJRVU010000176.1, read as the reverse complement.
CTCAGCATTTTCTGGAAATACAAAACGAGAGTGAACAACTTAGCTACAGTGGTTTCCATGAAGATGTCCTTGCTCTTTTCCATGAATACAACTGGCCCGGCAATGTTTCAGAGTTGTATAAAGTCATTGAAGAATCTGCTTCAAATTGCACCGGGACAAAAATTGATCTGGAATCTCTGCCATTCCGTTTTCATGCAGGTTATGAATCCCAGGGAATTGGCCCCGTATTAAAACAGGAAATCAGACCTCTGGATGAATTGCTTAAAGAGACCGAAATCAAACAGATTCAACTTGCTCTTGAAGAAGCAAAACAAAATAAAGCAGAAGCAGCAAGGCTATTAGGAATTACGCGCCCCCGCCTTTACCGAAGAATGGAGCAGTTGGGTCTTCTTTAAAACACTTCAGGACCAGTGACGGTTCTCTTCTTTCATTTCATTCTGGTCATGCATGATTTTCACGTAGCTGTAATATCTTTGTTCAGAAATGATTTGATTTTGAACAGCTTGCTTGACGCCACATTTTTTTTCATGGGTATGAGTGCAATCAGGAAATTGACAATGAATGACAAACGGACGAAATTCAATAAAATAGCCTTCCACTTCTTCTGGAAGAACATCCCACAAACCAAACTGTCGAATTCCCGGCGTGTCAACAACCCAACCCCCAAATTTCAAATCCAGTAAGATCGCTCGTCGGGTGGTGTGTCGCCCTTTTAATGTTCCTTCACTAACGGTGCTCGTATCAAGTAGCAATCCCGGTTGCATTACATTAAGCAGTGTCGATTTCCCAACCCCGCTCTGCCCGGTAAAAACAGATTCTTTCCCTTTTAAAACATTCCTTAAATGGGGCATGCCATACCCGGTTGATGCACTGACTAAAATTACGTCATAGCCAATTTGTCCATAAAGCCCTGCAATGAGTTGCATCCGGGTTAAATCAACGAGATCAACTTTGTTAATACAGATGACAGGTTTAACCTTCCCTTTTTCTGCACTGATGAGAAATCGGTCAATCAAATTCGGTTTTAAAGGAGGTTCATCCGCAGAAACGACAATCAAGACCTGATCGACATTGGCCACAATGATATGTTCCTGCCGACGATGAAAACGAGAAATAATTCCTTTTCGAGGATTCACCCGTTCAATGACTCCTGAAAAATTATCACCCGGTTGAAAGAGGACGATGTCTCCGGTTACTACTGCGTTGCGAGCATTTCTAGCCAATGTTCGCACAACGCGCCGGATGGTGCATTCATATCGGTT
>JAJRVU010000175.1 GCA_024277145.1 Planctomycetota bacterium | reverse complement strand
TGTTTAGGACGGAGAACCATATTGGTTCAAAGTATTTCAATCAATACGGAATTTCAATCAATACGGAGCCTGAGTTATATATCTGGTCCCTTTGCAATTGATTTTGGTTTTCCTCACAAAACACATTTGATTAAAGACATTGAGATAAATAAGCAAAAAGGTCCGCAACTATGAATGTATTACTCGTCGACGATTCTGACACGATGCGAATAATTCAGAGAAGATGCTTGAATAAAATCGGTATCGAACAAATTTCAGAAGCTTCAGATGGAGTGATCGGTTTAGAAATTTACCACCAGCAGACATTTGATCTTATCCTGACTGATTGGAACATGCCTAACATGGACGGACTTCAATTCCTTATTGAAATTCGAAAAGTTAATCAATCTGTTCCAGTTGTGATGGTAACAACAGAAGCAGAGAAAGAACGAATTGTCGCTGCAATGGAAGCGGGTGTTACTGATTATCTTATGAAACCATTTACTCCTGATACGTTACGTGAAAAAATGGAAAAATGGATGAGCATAACCACGTAATAACACGTTAATAATTTTATCCCCTTGAGAACCACTTAACTTTAAATGAGACCTAACAATGATTAATCCAAAAAAGATCTGGAATTCTTCACAGCTACCATCACTTCCAACAGTTGCTATCAAACTTCTTGAATTATCCAAGAATGAAGAAACTGAAATAGCAGATGTCGTGAAAGCGATTCAGACAGATCCTGCAATTTCTGCAAAAATCCTTAAAGCGTCCAATTCCTCATTTTTCGGATTACGATCTAAAGTGACATCCCTGGATCGCGCTGTTCCATTACTCGGAACAACAGTTGTAACATCACTGGCACTCAGTTTCTCCCTTGTCGATACATCCATGCAAAAAGGAGAGATGGTCGAATTTTATGATGCCTACTGGAGACAATCCATTGTACAGGCAGCAACTGCAGAAATATTGGCTAAAAAATTCTTCCCGAAACTACAGGGCGAGTTCTTCCTTATGGGCTTGTTGATTGACCTGGGTCAATTGGCAATGCTTAAAACAATTGCTGGTGATTACCACCTGACTCTCAAAGCAAACGAACAATTTAACGAAGCACTCCATAAAACGGAAATGGATTCATTCGGATTTGATCACGCTGAGATCGGCGGAAAGTTAATGGAAAAATGGAATCTTCCTGATGAAGTGGTGACTTCTTCGAGTGTCCATCATAAATCTTTCGAAGAAGTTCAGGAAATGGAATACGATTCTCCTGAAATGAAAAACATGGTTCAGGCTGCAATGATCTCTTCTGCTTTGGGAGATTACTTCTGTACCAATCGTAAAGGAGAATCCATTGAATTGCTTAAGGTGTTGTCCAGTGAATATTATTCCTACTCCAAGGAAGAACTGAATGACCTGATTGAAGAAGTGAGAAACCGTGTTGATCAGGCAGCAGAGCTTTTCTCTGTTGATGTTTCAGAAATTGGTGATCCTGGTGATATGATGGCTGAAGCTAATGAGCAACTTGCTTTTCTTGCCATGAAAGAACATGTAGCCAGTACCCAGGCAGAAGCTCGTACGGAACTGATTGAACAGGAAAAAAATCAACTCGAATCAAAAAACAATGAGCTGAAACAACAAGCTTTTCGTGATCCTCTTACAAAACTATATAACAGAAACTTCTTTAACGAATCTCTCAATAATGAATTGCATAGAAGCTGCAGGGAAGGAACTTCCATTGGAATTATCTTCACTGATATTGATAAATTCAAAAACCTGAATGATACTTACGGTCATCAGTTTGGTGACGAAGTTTTAATAAAAGTTTCTCAACTGATTCAGGATTCATTAAGGAAATGTGATGTCGTTGCACGGTTTGGCGGTGAAGAATTCGTCATCCTGGTTCAACAGCCAACAGAGAAGGGAATTGCAAAAGTTGCTGAAAGACTCAGGGCAAAAATTGAATCTCTGGAGCTTTCTTATGAAGGAGAAAAAGTTCCAGTAACTTCCAGTTTTGGAGCTGTGATTGCTATCCCTAAACTGGATGAAACTGATCTCGGCGAAACTCTCATTGCTCAAGCGGATGAGGCGATGTATGAATCCAAACAGAATGGAAGAAATCGAGTTTATACACGTTCGTTGATCAGTGAGAAAGATCGTGAAATTCAAAACATGATGACACAATTCAGATTCAGTCGCTGGTTGGTTGGACGGGGTGTCATTGATATCGCCAATGCTTCGCAAGTATTACTGAAAAGTAATTTTGAATACCTGAGGTTAGGGAACCTTGCAACAGCAAATGGATTCCTTACGGAAGAACAACTGGAAACAATCATTGAAAAACAGAAAACATGCTCTGAACGAATTGGTGAAATTGCAGTTGAGCTTGGATATATGAATATCCAACAGCTTGCCCTGCTTCTTTCTCAGCAGAAAGAATCTCCTGTCGAATTCATGAAAACCGTCATTTCAATGGGGTTGATTCTTCCACATGAGATGGCTGATCTATACAAGGCTTACATCGAAGAAACAAACTCTCATCTCGGCGTCAATCTTCCAGTAAGCGTTAACTGATTGATTAGAATAACGGAACTATATATATTTCGAAAGTACGAAAAAAATGGAACTCACATCGCTTTCACGTGAACATCAGGAATTTTCACGAAAAATGGTCATTGCAACGATTGCTCTGGTTGTTGTTTTTTATCTTGGTTGGCGGATGGCAGAGGCTCATTTTGTCTCTGCGATAACTCATCATGCTACATCATCATTAGACCATCATGATCATGGTGCAGATCATTCAGCTCATGCTGAAGTGATTCATCCTGCACCACCTGCGTTTTATGCGATTATTCCTTTTGGAATTCTGCTGTTTTCGATTGCATTATTACCCCTGTTTCGCAAAACGGAACATTGGTGGGAAAATAACTATAACCGACTTCTGGTCGCCAGTGGTCTTGGTCTGGTAACACTTGTTTATTATGCCTTTATCTACGGGCACGGCGTTGTTGATCATTCTACCCATACCCTTTCCGGGACAGGAATTGCTGCTGCAATCACCGTTTTGAAAAATGCGGTCCTGGTGGAATACATCCCTTTTATTACATTGCTGTTCAGCCTTTATGTGATTAGTGGCGGAATTGCTTTTGAAGGACATCTGGTTGGAAAACCGACTTTAAACTGTGGCATCATCGGCATCGGTGGATTGCTTGCCAGTTTTATAGGAACAACAGGAGCAGCAATGCTTTTGATTCGTCCGCTTCTCAAAGCCAACGTTAAAAGAAATAAAGTTTCTCATACTGTGATCTTCTTCATATTTGTTGTTTGTAATACAGGTGGATGCCTGCTTCCAATTGGTGATCCTCCCCTTTATCTGGGTTTTTTACGAGGTGTGAATTTCGCATGGACATTAAGCCTTTGGCCAATGTGGTTGTTCATGAATGTTTGCCTGATCGCAATTTATTTTGTCTGGGATAAAATTAATTACAGAAAAGAAAATCATGAGGAAGTGGAAGAGAAACCTCTCACTCATGAGCCTTACGCAATTCGCGGATGTATTAACTTCCTGTGGTTGGCGGGTGTTATCGGATGTGTGATCTGCCTTGATCCTTCCAAACCTTTTCCCGGAACTCACTGGTATGCCCCTGCGTTTTTCAGGGAAATTATGATGCTCGGTATTACTGCATTGTCCCTGTATACCACTTCTTCTGAAATTCGGCGTAAGAATGCGTTTAACTACGATGCCATCCTTGAAGTGGCTGCCCTTTTCATTGGAATTTTCATCTGCATGCAGATTCCTGTTCAAATCCTCAATACATACGGGCCGAGTCTTGGTGTTGATTCTCCGATGAAGTTTTATTGGGGAACCGGAATTCTTTCCAGTTTTCTGGATAATGCACCGACTTATGTTGTCTTCTTTGAGACAGCAAAAACAATGGATGGAGAAGGTGTCCGGGTTGCGGGTGTCCTGGTTGCTCAATTGACTGCAATCAGCTTAGGTGCAGTCTTCATGGGAGCAATGACCTACATTGGCAATGGTCCGAACTTCATGGTGAAAGCAATTGCAGAATCGAATAACGTGAAAATGCCCAGCTTCTTTGGCTACATGCTTTATAGTTGTGTTGTGCTTCTTCCACTTTCAATGGTGATGTCTTATATTTTCCTGTAAGCCATTTTCTTTGAGACGATTTTATCTCAAAAAATTATATTTGAAGGCCGGTTTTCTCAAAATGGGAAAGTAGGCCTTTTTTTTATAGCCGCGTTGCTGGTATTATAGAACTTGTTTTATAATAAATGAAAACACAAATTAGCAACCGTAGGTCAGGCTGTAGCCTGACGGAATAAATGGAGAGAAGATAAGGAAGAAAACACGAAAGAAAAAGTGTTCAAGTAGGGTCTGCTGTGCAGACCATTCTTCATTATTGAATGATGAAGGTAAGGCTTCTTGTGCTTCGGCACCCAACCAAACAAGTTGGTCGGGCCACCCCTTGAATGTTTAATATAAACTTAGTGTCCTTGTGGTAAAATAATTCTTTTGAGTTGTTTCTTTCCCACGTCAGGCACAGCCTGACCTACACTTTATTAGACGTTGATAATTTTATTATCGACTCACACTCTCTGCGTGAGAACCTTTTTCTAAATACTTAAAGAAACTGCGACAGAATCCAACTGAGTTTTATTAGACAACACAGGATATCCTCAAAGATGAGTGAATCTCATTTACAAATCGTCAAACAACTGCCTGCTATTCAAAAAAGAGAACGGGATGGGAACAAAGGAAATTTTGGAAAAGTTCTTTTAATCGCAGGAAGCAGGGGAATGAGCGGTGCTGGCGTTCTCTCTGGCCTCGGGGCATTAAGAGGGGGAGCAGGGCTTGTTTACGTGGCTGTTCCTGCTGGCATTCAGGATATTGTTGCTTCCGCGGAACCTTCTTACCTGACTATTCGACTTTCCGAAGATGAAAACGGTCGAATTGATATTAACCAGATCCATAGGAATGAACTCATTGCACCTTTTCTCAATTCGGGATCTGCAATTGCAATTGGCCCCGGCTGCGGGCAATCGAAATCATTATTAAATCTGGTCAATTGGATCTATAAAGTTTCGGATGTTCCCGTTGTTCTTGATGCGGATGCGCTCAACATGTTATCTCAACTCGATCAACTCCCGGAAGATATGAAAGGTCCTCGAATTCTAACTCCCCATCCGGGCGAATTCTCACGTTTGACAAAACTTTCCATCAAAGAAATACAGGCGAACCGAGAAAAACACGCGGTTGAATATGCAAAGAAAAACAATATCACGCTAGTTCTCAAAGGCGCAAATACCATTATCACAGACGGCGATAAATTGGCCATCAATCCGACAGGAAATCCGGGAATGGCCACCGGGGGTTCCGGCGACGTTCTTACCGGTTTGCTGGCTGCATTGCTTGCACAAGGTTATTCTCCATTTGAGGCAGCACTGTTAGGGGCTTATTTGCATGGGCTGGCAGGGGACTTGGCTGCAATTGAGTTTTCCCAGAATGGGATGATTGCAGCCGATATTCCAAAATGTTTATCCAAAGCCTGGAAAAAAATTCGGTGACTCAGATTGGCAACTCTTTTCGCAATCATTTATCGTGAACCTCGCAATCAGGTTTGCTTTTCCTTAATAACTTTACCCCTTCTTCTGTTACAGCTGTCTCCAGAATTTTTAAGTGCTCAAGCGAAGGCAATTTTTTCAGGGTGTCGAATGATTTATCTGTAATAGAAGTGTCAGATAAATCGAGAATTGTCAAGCGATCAAGTCCCTCAAGTGATTCAATTCCTTGGTCCGTAATTTTTGTATTCGATAAATAGATACCCACGGGTAAACCCGTGGTCCTTTTGCCATTACAACTGCAGTCGCAGTTGACCTGAATCCTGATCACCTTGATGGGATACGTAGTGTTTGATGGTTTCTTCATCAACTCC
>JAJRVU010000174.1 GCA_024277145.1 Planctomycetota bacterium | reverse complement strand
TAATGTCTCCTTTTCCACCGGGACGAATGGCAAGAGTAGGGCCATTTCTTCCTGAAACACTGTAAATCAAACCACCTCCCACAACAATCATCGGAATGGATTCGCGTGTCGAACCGTGACATCGCCAGATTTCTTTTCCCGTTTGAGGATCATACCCAACGATATAATGGGAACCGTTGTAAATCAGTTCATCGTGATCACCGACTCTTGCAAAAACAGGTGAAGACCAGCAAAAAGATTTCTCCCGGAATTGTTTCCAGACTTCTTTTCCGGTATTGATATTATAAGCTGCAAAAAGGGAATCTCCGGGATTCTGATCCTGCATCACGATAACGGTATTTTTATAGATTGCAGGTGTGGTCCCCGGACCATGCATGATTTTCATCTCACCCAATTCCAGATGCCAGAGCTTGTTGCCATCAAAATCAAAACAGACAAGACCCGCACTTCCAAACAGGCAGACAACATGAGTTCCATCAGTGACGACTGTTGAAGATGCATACGTGTTTTTCCAGTACAGTTTTTCTTTCTTGAATTTATTGGGAACTGAGCCTGTCCATAACTCTGATCCATCAGTGCGATCATAGCAGATTAGATTTCGCTGTTTTCCATCTTCAGAAGCAGCCGTTATAAAAATGCGATCTTCCCAGACAATCGGTGAGCTGTTTCCATTCCCGCTGATCGGACTTTTCCAAATTACATTTTCTTTATCATTCCAATGAAGAGGAATATCGGTTTCAAATGTATTTCCCTGACCACTCGGACCTCTCAATCGAGGCCAGTTTTTCTGTGCATTTTCGGAAGGATAAATCACCTCAATCGAAACCGCTTGATCTGCTTGATCAACTTTTTTTACATCAGATGCATTTTCAAGAAGTTCTTCTAGATCTTTTTCCTGGTATAGAGGTTTTTTCATCAGTTGAGAATATTTTTTATTGATGATTTTTAAAAAACGATCCGCAATATTCTTCCTTCGCTCATAAGCAGTTTTTAATTCCGGAGATGCAGAGACTTTTTCCAACCCACCATGTTTTTTCAGGAAAGTGACATAATTATCAGGAGTTCCTACTCGTTTCCATTCAGCCCTTAAATCAGTAAAAATCATGGTATTCAAAACTTCATGATATTCCGAATTGGAAAGATCCTTCTCAAGAACCTTTAATTGCAATCCCAGCGGATAAAGTTCTTTCTTCTGATTTTCTTTTGCAAAAGAAGAGGGTGCCAAAAACAGGGTGGCACAAAAAAAACAGGCTATTACGGAAGTTTTTAAGTGGATCATGGAATTGAAATTTCGTACAGTGATAAACAGGAAACGTGATTCAGGAATATTGAATACCCGACAGATAGATCAGTTTAAGAGATTCATCAGATACCGATGAACTAAATAATTTCAAAGACAATATATTTAGCAGCGATCTGTACAAAATAAATGTTCAATCATACTTCACGTCCACAAGATAATTTCATGCTTTATTAATATTAAAACTTTGAAATCGGCTTAAGAAACCAGTCACTCCAGGGCTCTTTTTTATCTTTTATGGGAACAACTTTTTCGCCTGTAATTTGCTCAAGCGCCCATCCACAAGCCCAGGCTGCAGTAGAATAATTTGGTGCCCCTTCCAGATAATATTCTCTCAATGTAGGAATTGCTTTCTTTGATTTCATTTTACCCAGCGAAACAGCAGCCATTCTCCTGATCCTGACATCTTCAGGATTCTCTCCTTTGGTATCAGCCACGCGGCTAATAAGCGCATCGACAATATCTTTTGGTTGCTTTCCTGCATTAAGTTCTCCTAATGTCCAGATTGCAGCCGCCCGAGTTTCATTTCCAAATATTGGTGCTCTGATAAGTCCTTTTAATTGGTCCTGTGGAAATGGAAATGGAAGTTTAAGTTCACCAATAAATAGAATTATCTGGGCTGCTTTAAGTTTCCTGGCATCCTTTTCAGCCTTTGTGTATTTAGCATGAACTTCAGGGGTTAGTTCAAACATCCTGACCAATTCATCTCGAATAGCGGGCAGGGTTGTATAAACTCCAAATTTTCTTAATCCCCAAGCTGCAGTCACTTTAATTTCTGGTCTATCATGCCTGAGCAGTTTCACAAATTGAGTAGCAGCTTGTTTATCCTCCAGAGAAACAAGCAATAACATTGCCTGTTCCACTTCTCGCCAATTCTTTGACAATAATAATTCCCTACATTTTTTTAAAATCGGATCTTTGAATTCGTTTATTTTTGAATACTCAAAAAGGAGACTTCGGGCAGCACGACGAACTTGATAGCTGACATCTGCAAACATTTTGAACAGATCGTCCATTTTCTTTTCTGATGTGAATCGTTTTAAGGCTTTAACTCCCAATATCCGGACTGCTGGTTCAACAGAGGCAAGACCGTTTTGAGCAATATTTTCTAAAGGAATCTCTTCATTTTTTAGAAGATAATTTAATGCAACTTTAATGACAGTGGGATGACTACTCATTCCAAAAATTCTCATTGCATTGTCACAATCTTCCCCTTCATGGTTTTCAATCATGCTGATGGCAATGTACT
>JAJRVU010000173.1 GCA_024277145.1 Planctomycetota bacterium | reverse complement strand
TCGGATCCATTCCAATGCCCTGAAGGTGAATTCCTGCACGAAGCAGAACAAGCATGTCATACTTGATGTTCTGATTGATTTTTTCGATTTCCGGGTTTTCGAGAATCGACTTCATTTTTTCGATCACATATTCCGCGTCCACCTGATTCTGTCCTGTTGGCCCATCGACCGGAATGTAGTATCCAATTCCCGCTTCCCAGCAAATAGCCCAACCAACAATATCAGCCTCAGTTGCTCGCAGGCTTGTTGTTTCCATATCAATGCAGAAACGGGTCTGTTTCTTTAGTTCCTGGTAAAAGGAATCAAATTTATTCTTTGTGTCGAGTGATTTCCATTCTTTTTTTTGAACCGGTGCAGGCGAACTCGTATTTGAATTTGCTTTAAATTCTTCTGTTAATCTCTTAAACCCGCAATCCTGAAAAATGGTAAGCAGTTTTTCCGAGTTGGGCGGAGTGAGTTTTGCATCATCCCAGTTCAATTCAATCGGAAGATCCTGATAAAGGGTGACCAGTTTTTTACAAACGTGCGCCTGATCTGCATAGGTTTTTAAATTTTCCTGAAGCTTTTTCCCCTTTGCCTGATCTGCATTGGCCAGAATATTGTCCAGGTCTCCAAACTGTTCGATTAATATTTGTGCTTTTTTCGGACCCACTAACGGAACACCCGGAATATTATCAGAGGAATCTCCCACAATAGATTGGAAGTCAATAACCTGATCAGGGCGAATTCCCCATGTGTCCTGTAAGTCTTCTTCGTTGAAATAACTGTTTTTTCGAACATTGAAAATTTGCACCTGCGAACTTAAAAGTTGGCGGGCATCTTTATCGGATGTCACAATTCGAACATCCATTCCTCTCTCGGTGGCTTGCCGGGTGAGTGTTGCAATCACATCATCCGCTTCCCACCCTTCCATTTGGATTACCGGAACATTGAATCCTTTAATAACATCCGCAATCACTTGAATTTGCGGACGTAAATCCTCAGGCATTGGGCTTCGATTCATCTTGTATTCTTCATACCAATCGTTTCGAATTCCCTTGCCGGGGGAGTCCATTGCACAGATTAAATGGGATGGACTTTTAATGTCCCGCAATGTTTTCAGATCTCGTGTGAACCCAAAAATGGCATTCGTCGGCTCTCCTTTGCTGTTTGACATGGGAGGAATTCCATGAAAAACCTGGAAAATGAGTGAAAAAGTGTCTACTATATATACTGTTTCTTTAGGCATGGGAATTTCTTATGTCTTTAATATGACTGTACGAGGTTCAATTCTGAACAATGAATATTCATCTTAAAGCTATATGATGAATATCTTTAGGGTATAGTTCTCTTCAGGATTTCTTTTCAGTATTCAATGAGATTTATAGACAGCTTATAGGTTCTGTTCTTGAGAATCAGGTCACAGGAGGCATGTTCAGATGTTTTTTTGTGAAACAGAATTCCTGAATAAAATTAAGAGGAGACACATTGATCTTGCTGCAAATCCTCAGATAATTGATTTAACAGGAGTTTCAGGAATAATAGTAGTAATCGTTACTTGTTGTACAGTCTATGATCTACTTCAAAAAGTTTCTTGACAGTGACCTATCTCCTAATAAACTTTGAGGATAGGGACGATATTTGCGCATGGTGGCCACAGTTTTTTATTGCATTTTTTTTCATGAAGAAGATTAAAATTCTTTATGGGTTAGAATAGAATGCATTCCTTTTTTTCTTAATACGTACCTGCAATAATTCAGGCAATGTTTTTATACGGGCCACATAATATTTGTTGAATCAATATTCACTTGATTCACTAGCGACTCTTTCTGTAATCAAATTCAACGAAACGACCTGTTCAGCAGGCAGTCTACAATCAAAAATAATTCCGGTTTTAAATCGGAAGGGGAAAAGTAATGGCAGCATCCAATAAACCGGGACCAATTCATTTTGTTGCAATCGGATTATTCATGTTATCCATCGTTCTGGGGGTTGTCGCATTCCTGATGCATCGGGATTACAAAGAAGCTATCGCTCGTGAAAGGTCTGTTCAAGACGAGTTGAATACGGTTCAGGCAGACCGAACAACAAAAGAAGAAGAACTGACGGCACTTAAGGAAGTGATCGGTTTTAGTGGGATGTCTACTATTGGAATTAATGATGACGAGAATCCAGAAACCGTGATCGGGGCAGCAAAGTCCTCAATTGTTGAATATGGGAAAGCTTTTGAAGCACCATCTTACAATGAAACCGTTATCAATATGAGTGCTGGCATAACGACTTTGACTAAAGAAAAGGTCCAGAGAGTTGCTGACTATAGTGAACTAAACAAGAAATATACTGAATTGGAAGATAGGCATCAAAGCGATAAAGATATCCTTATCGAGAAAAAACTTGAAGCTGAAGATAAACTGAAGAAGGAAATTGCCATTAAAGCAGAAGAGGTTGGCAAACGTGATAAACAGATTAAAGAATCCAATGAGCGGATCAAAGATCTGGGTCTGCAAATAGCAACACTCCGGGATGATTATGACCGTGAAATCGACAAGCTAAGTACTGATAATGAAAAGCTTGCCAGAATTAATGATGAATTAAGAGACAAACAATATGCAGAATCGAAGTTGAGCTTTGAAATTGCTGATGGTCGAATCACCAGGGTTGATCATGTCGTTGGCCTTGTCTGGCTTAATCTTGGCAGTGCTGATGGATTAAAACCTCGTACAACATTCAGCGTTTACCAGAAAGATAACCAGTCTGTCGGAAGAAGTGTTTCTGATATCAAGGGAACCATCGAAGTGGTCAGTATTCTGGGTGCACATGAGGCAGAAGCAAGAATTGTCAGTGACTTTTCTTCAAATCCAATTTTCCGAGGAGATCTGGTTTTCACACCAATTTGGGAAGTGGGACGAGTTAACAGATTTTCATTTGTAGGACTTATTGATATTGATGGCGATAAAAGAAGCGACAGGGATAAGTTACATGAAATTATCGAAAATTCAGGCGGTGTCATTGATAATGAAGTGGATGATTCTGGTACTTCAACAGGCAAAGGGCTTACCGTTGATACACGCTTTCTCGTGTTTGGAAGAATTCCTGATGTCAGGGAAGTTCTTGAAAATGAAAAACCTGCAATTATTGCAATGCAAAGACAAAGAGTAGAGTACATTAAGCAGGCAAGATTAAACGCAGTGCGCATTATTAACCTGAGTGAATTTCTGGCATTCATAGGATACCACCCTTCACGTCGAGTTTGGGCACCGGGGGAAGATTCTCCTTACCACCTGGAATTAGGAAGACGTAAAACACTGTCAAATGGGTATAAACGATCAATACCCGTTAAGGAAACTTCGTCTGGTGGTTATGGAACAAGCAGACGTAAAGTCAAAAGAGGTTATTCAACCGGTAAGACAGAAAAAATCTTCCGATCCACTCGTGGGGCCAACCGCTAGAAATTTTCACCAATAATTTTCTGGCTACAGACACTGGAAGTTAAAATTCTGTTTTCAGTGTTAGCCTGCTTTTCGTTCGATCTGAAAATTCTGGTGAGTGTGAAGCCAGAGTGGTTCAACTCCTTTTTTGCCGAACATCTCTGCAAGATGAAGATGGCAGGTAAACAAAATTACCTGATGTCCCTTTTCTGCAAATTGAATTAATGTCTCTACTGCTGCTTCGGTGCGAACCTGATCGTAATTCACCATGACATCATCCAGTATCAGAGGCAACTGGATACTTTTTTCTTTGAACTGATCAATGGTTGCAAGCCTGACTGCCAGGAATAATTGCTCACAGGTCCCCCTGCTTAGTTCTTCGACGTGCAGTTCCTGATTTTGCTGGTCTTCAATGCAGAGATTATTTTCGCCCAGTTGCGTCCAGATATTATGGTATTTTCCACCTGTTAATTGTGAAAGATATTCCGAAGCATACGAGAGAACTTCCGGCTGAAAGTTTTTTTCGTAATGACGTTTTAGCCGGTTGCCTGCATTGTTGGAAAGTTGATTTGATGTCCAGTTTTCCAACCCGGTTTTCAAATCTTTTTGAAGTTGAAGTCTCTGGTAAATTAGTCGGGAATAAGAACGATTCTTTCCGAGTTCGTTAAGTTCCTTCTGGAGAGAACCTTTTGATTCATGAGCTTTTTGAATATCGTTGACAATTTCCTCCAACTCCAGCGTGAGGATATCAATGCTTTCCTGATTTTCTTTTTCGTTGAACCGTTTCAGATCTTCTTCCGCAATCGCCATCTCTGTTTCAGTTTTACTGACGGTTTCCAGAAGTCGTTGAGCTTCTTTTAATTGAGTTTTAAGTTCCTCTCGTTGATTCCTGAACTTGATCCGTCTTTCCAGTTGAGGTCGACTTCTGACTCCTGCCAGTTTCAGGCATTGAGTTCGTTCAGCAGAGAGCTTCCTGATTTGAGCGTTAATTTCCCGAATACTTTTTTTCTGGCCCCTGTATTCATGATAAATTTTCTGGTAGCTGGTTTGATTTCCATCATATTTTTGCAATTCCGCTTTCCAGCCTGTCAGGATTTTTTCCAATGGAGGAGTTTCCAGAGAAGAAGGATTCAATTTTTTCCAGAGTGAAAGAACATCATTACGGAATCGGGTATCATTTTCTTCAAGATGTCTTTGTTTTTCCGTGATGGCACGTTGATTGTTTTGCAGGAGATTCATTTCCTGTGCAACATTCCATTGATCAAGCCCTTCACGAATACTCACGGTTTCTTCCAGTCCGGAATTTTTCAACTGGATGCACCAGTTTTGCCGGGCTTCTCCCAACTCTGTTTGAAATGTTTTGAGTTTGTTTCGCATTTGTGTTAATCGTTTGCGAATATTATGAATCGCTTGCTCTGTTTTCTCTGCAGGTTCCAGTTCACTGATTCTCTCATAGACCGCTTGGATTTCGTATTCCAGATCATCAAGGTTAGCCGGGAAGTTCAGTCTGGAAATCTCCGGAATATTTCCAGCCCTTAAATCTTCCTGCAAGCTTTCGATTTTATTCTGGTTCTCTTCAAGTTGAAACTGGAGATTTTGAATTTCTTCTTCCAGCTTGCTGCTACTCACATTCGTTGCAGAATCGAAATGATTTTTCATTCCCCAAACAAGGCATCCACAAGTGATTCCGAGTAATGCATAACTAATTCCTTCAATCCAGCCTGCTTCTCTTTCTGAGAAGATTCCCCAGACAAAGAAGAAAATTCCAGCTAAAACACATCCGATAAGAACCCCTTTTGCCCAACTCGGTAGGGAAAGGTCATAATTAAAATTGTCCGCCTGATGCAAGAATGCATTTCGCTGGCGAGTCAGATCATCCTGTTTTTCAATTTGTTTTTTTAGCTGTTTAAGGTCGTCACAATAATCGCGTGTGATATCGAGAGTTTCCGAAACGGAATTGCCCTGAAGGATCGATTCCATTTCATCTAATGAAGCTAGATCCTGATTATATTTTTTACTGAGAGATTTATATCGTTTTCCTAAACGGGATCTTCTTGCCAATGCAGAGCGGTATTTTTCCGCAACATTCATCAGGTCAACATGATTAGCAGGGTTGATTTTTCCCATTGAAATTTGTGCCTGAGCATACTCTTCCGGAGACTGATTGAATTTGTTCTTAATCACCTCATTAAGGGAATTTGTTTCCGATTGAAAGCTTTTCAGTTCATTCTGTTTCTGGAAATGCCAGTCAGAACTGTTTACAAAATAGCTCATCAGTGAAAGCTGCTCACGAAGAGCGGGCTTAACAGAGATTTTTTTCAGTTCTTTAGTTGATCCTTGATAACCGGTTTTTAACTTTGTTCTTTGCTGCTTTAAGATTCTCCGTTCTTCATCGATATGGTTAATTTTTTCAAGAGAGTTGAGAGGAAAGTCAGGATAGACGGGAATTTTCTTAATTTTTCTTTCCAGTCTGTTTGTTCTTTTCCAGGGTTCGTGAATTCGTTTCATGAACTCATGACCTCGCAACTGGTATTTCATTCCCGCCTCTCTTTTATTCAGGTCGTCTGTTTCTTTTTGTAATTTGATCAGCTGGCGAGAAAGCTTTTCATGCTGTTTTCGTGGTGTTCCGTTTTTTGTGGATTCATGGGAAAGTTGTTTTTCGAGATCAAGCAATTGGTTGATCAAACCGGAATTGTTTTTATGGTTATAAAGTCCAAGTTTTCGCTGTTTGAGATCATCACTCATTCTGAGAAGTGCTTCTCCTTCGGGACCAAGTGAGGTTCCGAAAATATGCCGACCAACTTCTTTCTTCTGAAGAGTTCCCAGCTTCTGAATTTCTTCCAGCCCGATGGCATAAACAGATTCAAATAGTGGCTCACTGATTCCTCCCATAAGGGAATCAAGAAATTTTTCAGGTGTTTGTTTTTTTGCGTAGCCTGATAAAGAAACCTGATTTTTTCGTCGACGATAACTTTTCCTGTGAAGCGATGTCAGGTTTCCATCCTGTTTAATCGAAATGGATCCTTCCTGATTTTCTGATGGAAAACCGTACAACATTCCCTTCAGGAACCGCATTAAAGTCGACTTCCCCGTTTCATTTGGTCCGTACATGACGGTCAATCCGGGATGAGTCAGCTTAAGGTTCAAATCATTCCAGATTCCGAATTGATCGACATTGATTTCCGTGAGTTTCATTTTAAATTCTCTGTTTTTTAAAAACGCGTGCTTTTAAATCGTATTCAGGAAAACCATTGCTGGCTCTCTTCCACACTCTTTCGGATGATGTTTTCTTCTTCAATTTCTTTAGAAAGTGTTTGAAGCAGTTCAGATTCTTCATTCTCTTTCTTCAATTTTTTTAATGTGGAACGAACGAAACCGGGGGACTGCACCAGTTCATTTCGCACAGCTTCATGAAATTGATTACGAAGCGATTCAGAAGAAGATTCAATCGATTCAGTTTCCTGTGTCACTTCCACAGCAGAGAGCAGGACCGATTTCTCTTTCCATTGGAGATTCAATTCGTTTTGAAATTCTTTTAATCCTTGTTCGTCTTTAACCCAATTAAGGAGAGAACCTGACCCATTCAGAGACCAGCAAATAATCCTGATAGCTTCTTGGTTAGTTGATTCCTGATTACGAATTCGATTCATGCATTTATGAAGGAAGGATTTTTTTGTTTCTTTTTCCGTAATCTGTATTTCTTCTTTTTGCCAGCAGACCGGGTTCACCTGCCTGTTTTCAATCTGGGCTTTTCGGTTGGAATCAATGCGAACCAGCGAGAAACCAGAACTGCTTTCTGCTGAAGGTCTTCTCGGTTGTAAAACTCCTGGTGAATGGGCAATTCCATTATTAAGAGGAATCAAAGTTGAGCTCTGCAAACCGGGAAGCGCAATGTAATCGTATTGCTGGAAAGCAGACGAGGAAATTTCTTCCTGAAGATCAAAGGTTTGCGACTGCTTAAAGTAATTCGGAATCACCAATTCTTCAAACGAAACAGAATTTGATTGAGCAGGGTTGTTGAAAAGTCCAATCTGCACAGGGGAATCCGTTGAAGATTCTTTTTCCAGGGATTCGCCGGGCAGGAGATCAGGATTGGTGACAGAGATTGTTGCAATCGTTTTCTGATCTCGCCTGATGATAATGGGAGCCCCTGTTATTTTTTCAATACCTGTTTCGTCTTCAAGAATGGTCACGTTGGAAGGAATATTGGGAATTTGATTCCACGCTTCTGTCGGGTCTTCCTGTCCGGAAAAAATGAATACGGGAATACCTGCATCGTTTAAAAGTTGGAATCCTTCAACCAAAGCGGTTCTTGCTCTCAGGCTTTCATGAGATTCGATAAATGAACTTCCGGTCAGCAATAGGAAATCAATATTGGTTTCAATTGAAGTTTGCAGAATCGATTCAAATGAATTGAGAGTAGCATCCTCCAATTTTTGTAATATGTCTGAAGAATGCGGACCTTCTATAATGACCGGGCAATCAAGAAGAAGACTTTCTGCGTGAATAAATGAAATCGAACTCAAGGGGATGACTCCTTTCTTCCCTTTTTTTACTTTGCAAGCCAGCGTCTGGTCCAAGCTTCTTTTCTGAATGAGAAAAAAAGCCAATTTGCCAAACCGGCAGATCGGCTTGAAGCTTTCACAGGTCATTGCAAGGATCCATTTGCAACGACTGTCCTGCTCGAAAATGCCAGTTTATCACTGAATTTTGGCCTGATTTTATCTTTTACGGGGCCAATCGGAAAGACCGGAATCGACCCCTTTTGAATGTTTGTTCATATTCATGACACCTTAATTTAATAAGGCAGGTAGCAATTGATGATGAAAACGTCCTGATTCGGGAACCTGATAAGAAATAGATCAGTGAACGTTGATACTCCATGTGAACTCTTTTAATCTATATTTATTGGAATATATCGTTTTACACGGGTCATAAATGCCTAAAATGAAATGAGAGAATTCTGGATAATCAATACTTCCGAAAGGGAAGCGGCCAAGATATGAAATTACGATTTTTCACAACCAGACGGATGAGCCTGATACTCATCATCTTTTTTTGCGGAACTGCTCTTACATGGGCTTGCTCAGTTCCCGTTTTCCGGTATGCGCTGGAAAAATGGAGGACCGACCCGTATGAAGTTTTGCTTTTCTATAAAGGAGAACTGCCCGCGGATTTGAAATCTTGGACGGACCGGTTTGGAAGGAAGAATCTTCCAGAAGATGAAACGGCCAATATCAGGATTAAAGCAATCAATCTGGATGATAAGCCACACGCGGATTTGGTCACCATCTGGAAAGATCAGAAAACAGAACAACTTCCCTGGATGGTGATTCGCTATCCGATACCGTTGCCTAATCTTTATCAGGGACCAGCCACGGAAAAAGTTTTAACGTCACTGGTCGATTCACCTGCAAGGCGTAAAATTTCAGAAAAAATACTCAAAGGGAAAACCGCCGTCTGGGTTCTTTTAGAGTCGGGTGATAAAAAGAAAGATGATGAAGCCTGGAAAATTCTGAATACGGAATTAAGAGTTGCTGAAGAGACACTGGAGCTTCCTGAAATTTCAGAAGCAGATATCGCAGAAGGGCTTGTCTCGGTTGACCCGGATCAACTGGAACTCTCATTTGCATCAATTCGGCTTTCACGAGATGTTCCTGAAGAAAAAATGTTTGTCGAAATGCTTCTCGGAAGCGAATCTGATTTAAAGGAACTGGATGGAGCAATGGCTTTTCCTGTTTTTGGTCGTGGTCGCCTGTTGTATGCATTGGTGGATGCAGGGATCAATCCTAAAACAATTCTTGAAACTTGTGACGCCTTAATTGGGGAATGCACGTGTGAAGTGAAGGAACAGAACCCCGGCGTTGATTTGGTTATGTCCGTCGATTGGGAAAATCTGGTGAAATCACAGATAGAAATTGATGAATCGATTGCACCGCTGACTTCTCTTTCCAGCCTGACTGTTTCAAGAGAAGAAGTTGAAACAAAAATAGAAACCGAAGTTGCGAAAGATATTAAGGGTGTGGAAGTCAAAGCGGTTGAAAACAAAACTGAAACTTCAGAATCAGAAATTGCCAAAACAGATCCGGCAAAAACTGGTTCAGCTGAAGCTAATACCGCTCTTTCTGAAAAAGCTCCGAAAGAAAAAACGGAAGAAAAAGCCAATCCAGATTCTGATCTTTTAAATAACACGTTAGGTTTATTAGCCCTGTTTGCAGCTTGCGTGATGGGAATCAGTTATTTTGTCATGAGAAAAAACCAGATGAACTAACTTATAATGAAATAACATTGATTATCTAAAATAGTATCTTCGCATTTAGCTTTTATCATTCCAGTTTGGGTCAACCACTAATGAATCTATGGCATCTAATTATTAAAGAAATTTCTCATCGCAAGCTGAATTTTCTGCTTGGACTGGTCTCGGTTTCTGTTGCAGTCGGATGCCTGGTGGGGGCAATGACATTACTGAAAGCTCATGATATTCAAACAGAAGGAATCCTGGCTAAAACGGATAATGAACTAAATCAGGCTATCGAAAAACGACAGGAAGAGGTGGTCACTGCAGGGAAGGAACTGCAGAATGCCATGCGAAAAATCACCAAAGGTCTTGGGTTTAATATTCTGGTTCTGCCGATGGATCAAAACCTGAACGAACTTTATACCAATGGTTCCCTTTCAAAAACAATGCCTGAAGATAATGTCAACAAACTGGCTCAATCCAAAATTGTGACCGTGAACCATCTGCTTCCGATGATCAGTAAAAAAATTCATTGGGAAGACAAAGATATTGATGTCATTCTGACTGGAACAAGAGGCGAAGTCCCTTTAATGCATCGGGCACTCAAAAAACCATTGCAGGAGCAGGTTCCGAAGGGAAAAATGGTTCTCGGTTATCAAATTCATCAACAGTTGAAACTCAAAAAAGGAGACTCCGTCAAGTTGATGGGAAAGGAATTTTCCATCCATCAATTACATCCTGAACATGGAACCGCAGACGACAGTACCATTTGGATCAACCTTGCAGAAGCACAGAAACTTCTAAAAATGGAAAACCTGATCCATGCGATCCTGGCTTTGGAATGCAATTGTGCGACAAAAGATCGTGTCGGAGAAATACGAAAAGAGCTTGCAAAACTTCTCCCCGGAACACAAATCATTGAACGTGGTCCTCCTGCACTTGCCCGCGCAGAGGCAAGGAACAAGGCAAAGCAAGTTGCAGAACAGGAACTTGTTCGGACAAAAAAGTCGGCTGAAGAAACAATCCAGAAAATTAAAGATCAACGTCAGCAGTTACTCGAACAAAAATCGGGATTTGCTTCTATCCTTGTTCCGATTGTCATTCTGGCTTGCACCGTCTGGATAGGGTTTCTTGCATGGGGAAATGTTCGACAGCGAAGTCAGGAAATTGGAATTCTTCGTGCCATCGGTTTTCAATCCGCTCAAGTGATTAAAATATTCATCTTGAAGGCAATGCTGATCGGATTGATTGGTGGAATAATCGGCTTCGCTCTTGGTCTTTTCATGGGAGTTTCATTTGGAAATTCCAGTCTTTCAACTGAAATTA
>JAJRVU010000172.1 GCA_024277145.1 Planctomycetota bacterium | reverse complement strand
GTATCATTAAGTCAGCTTTCTAATTTGGCAAATATAGATATTCGCGTTAATCCTCTTGACCCATTGATAAAAGAAGCACATAAAAGAGGGATTCGTGAATTGAAAAAGTTTCTTTCTAAAACTAAATAATTTTTGTTCGAGTGGATGGATTTCGTATTGTTGAATCAATCATCGTCAAATTTAAAATTTAATAATTCAGTAAGAAAAATTTCAAAATTTATAGCAACTTCATAGAGTTGTCCACGATCATGGTCATAACTCATGACATGTCCATCTGGCGATATTCCAATTGGGTTTCCGAATCCATCATCTGAAATTACATACCATTTTTTAACATAAGGCCAATTATCATTTCGATAGAAATGTGTCTGCTCGATAACAGACCAAGCAATGTCCATTTCTTCAGATGGACGAAGGCCATAAATGGAATTGGCTCCTACATAATCAGCACCATATCGTAATAGAAAATCAATGTAATCATCATGAAATGAAACTCCCAAGACTATCTCGGCATCCCTAATATCATTTCTAGTGGGAACTACTTCTGCACGACCTTCAGGAAACTTATTATATCCATCATCAAGTAATTTATAAGTCTCCGGTTTCATTTACTAATTCCTCGTGATAACAGCTTTTCATTTGCGAGTTGTATTCGGCAGGACGTTTATTCAGATCGAATTTTCTTTGAGGAAAATCTGAATCTGTTCAGAGACTTCTTCCGGTGCATCTTCAAAAAGATAATGCCCAGCAGTCGGGATTCGATGTGTTTTTGAATCGGGAAAAAATTCCTGAAATCGATCCAAAAAATTTGTGGTAAAACACCAGTCTTTTTCTCCCCAGATAAACAACTTGGGGATCTCCTTCAGGTTTTCTAAACCGCTTTCCACTTCCTGAAGGGTTTGATAACTGGGGTGACTTTGATCAAGAGGAATGTCTTTGACAAATTGATCGACTGCTATCCGATTTTTCCAGCTGTTATAAGGAGCAAGATAACCAGCCTTGACGGAATCGGTCATGTTTTTGCGGTTGTTCACAGCCATCACTAAAGCTGCCCGGCTGAAAAGATTAAATCCTTTCACACCAATGCTTCCTAAAATTGGCCATCTGCAAACTGCAATCCGAAACGGAATTTCCTGAGAGAGAAAAGCTGCAGTGTTCATCAGGATGATTCTGGAAAATCGTTCCTTCATTTTGCAAACCGCTCCCATTCCAATCGCCCCACCCCAATCATGTGCCACCAAAGTGATTTTTGTTAAATCAAGCTGGGTAATAAAGGAACTCAGATTTTCAATATGCTGATTAAGAGTGTATTGGTAGTTTTGGGGTTTGTCAGAAAATCCGCATCCAATATGGTCAACCGCCAATGCCCTGTAGTTTGGAGAAAGGTTTTTAACGAGATTTCTCCATGCAAAGCTCCATGTCGGATTTCCGTGAACCATCAAAATGGGATCCCCTTCCCCCTCATCGATATAATGGTATTTCAGTCCATCAAGATAAAGTGTGCGCGAAGTGAAAGGGTATTCGTCAGCAAATCCATTTCTTGAAATTGTTGCAGTCATGATTTATTCTGATTTCGATTTAGGTTGAATTTATTGAAGAGCTTTAATGAGCCTGTCAATGTCTGAAAAAGTATGCGCAGAACACAAGCTGATCCGTAACCGCGAAGTTCCCTGCGGAACGGTTGGTGGGCGTATGGCTGCGACCAGAATTCCTTCTGTTTTCAGTTTATCAGCAGCAGTCACTGCTTCAAGAGGATCATGCAAAATGACAGGAATAATTGGTCCATCAATTTGGTCAGGAATATCATACTCAAGTTGTCTTAATTCATTTTGAAGGTATCGACTTAGTTTGCTTAAGTGAATTCGGCGTTCCGGTTCATTTTCAATGATTTCGATTGCAGTGAAAGCAGCTGCGCATAAAACCGGGGAAAGCGCAGTTGAATAAATTTGAGAGCGTGCCCGGTTCCATAGCCAGTCACATAGTTCTTTTGAGCCGGTGACAAATCCTCCAAGTGAACCAATTCCTTTACTTAAGGTACCCACCCGAACAGTCACTTGCTCTTCTACTCCCAATTCTTCACAAGCCCCTCTGCCATTGGTTCCTAAAATACCTGTTCCGTGTGCTTCATCAACAATGACCCCGGCGTTATATTTTTCAGCGAGTTCACAAATTTCAGGTAACTTTGCAAGATCACCATCCATGCTGAATAGTCCATCGGTAATAATCCATCGGCGGTCAAATTGTTTTGACTCCGCAAGTTTTTCGTTCAGGAAATCCATATCAGAATGTGGGTATATTTGGATTTTAGCCCCCGAAAGCCGGCATCCATCAATCAGGCTGGCATGATTCAAGCTGTCACTGAAAATGATATCCTTTTTTTTAACAAGAGAAGTAATGGTCCCTAAATTGGCTGCATATCCGGTTGGAAAAAGGAGAGCCGATTCTTCTTTTTCAAATTCCGCAAGTTTATTTTCAAGATTTTCGTGCCAGCAGGTTCGCCCGATGACAAGAGCACTTGCCCGAGAGCCAACTCCTGCTTCTTCCGCTGCTTTGCATGCAGAGGCGATAATATCCGGGTGAGTTGAGAGATCCAGATAATCATTCCCAGCCATG
>JAJRVU010000171.1 GCA_024277145.1 Planctomycetota bacterium | reverse complement strand
TCAAGAGCACTTGGTAACTTGACACGGGAAGTCTCCTATGCAAAATAGGATTTTGCAAGTAAAACTTTCTGTGTTTCAAAAAGATAAATTACCCTACTTGTTGAATTTCCTACGGCAGAATCTTGACCTAATTGAAAACAAGAATTGGGAAATTCAATGCGAATTAATGAATGAAAGAGTCTTGTCATGAGCTTTAGAATGATCAGGTTTTGTTTAACGTTGATTCTGTTGGCGGAATTTGGACTAAGTGCATTTGCTCAAGCAAAAGATCTTGAACCACCCGCAAGCCCGCCAGTTAGCGAATGGGCATTTATAAAGACTTTGTCTGCCCCGGTTACTTTGAGCCCGCATTGGAATAGAAGCAAAAAGAAGCAGAATGAAGTCGATTTTCGAATGGGTGTTTCTGTCAAGGCAGCCTTTCCTGATTCGGAAGGTCTTCTTGATACAGCTTATGAAGATCTCCAAAGATTTTTCAAGAGTGTGGGGGTTCCTGTAAATGGCTCTTATCAGATTGTGACCGAACTCCTGCCTATGAAAAAGTATGAGACATTCAATCTCATTGTTTCGGAAAACAAATGTCGCATTCAGGCAGGCGATACTGAAGGGATTCGACGTGGAATATTCTTTCTGCAAGATGAATTGCTGCGATCAGATGGTCCGTTTCTCACTATGGGAAAAAAACAACGGTCTCCATTTGTTCGTACTCGAATTTCGCGATGTTTTTTCGGACCAATCAAACGTCCTCCAAAGAATAAGGACGAACTTCTCGACGATGTCGACTATTATCCAAACGGGTATTTGAACCGGCTTGCACATGATGGTATCAACGGGCTATGGCTGACGATTGAATTCAAGAATATTTGCAAGACATCGTTAACTTCATATGTTGATCCGGACAGGGATCGTCGTTTAGACAAACTTCGTAAAACAGTAGCCAAATGTCGCCGATATGGAATTGATGTTTTTATATTCTGTATTGAGCCGCGAGTCATGTCGGCTGATAACCCTTTGATCAAAGAACATCCGGAACTGGGAAGCAAGCCGTTTCGAGGTCGAAGCTGGCTATTTTGTCCCTTTTCAGAATCTTCACAAACTTATCTTTATGAAGCCGTAAATGATATTTTTTCTGAAGTCCCGAAGTTGGGTGGTCTCATCAACATAAGTTTCGGTGAACGATCAACCACATGTTTAAGTGGAGCAGATGAAAACTGGAAAGTTTCCTGTGCGATTTGTGCGAAAAAGAAACCTGGTGAAATTCTCAGATCATCTCTTTCCGCCATGGAACGGGGAATGCATGCAGCAAACCCCAATGCAAAACTCATTTCCTGGCTTTATGTACCGGAAAATGGTACTGGAATACAACGAAGCACGGAACCCTTAAAAGAAATTGCAGAGCTGACTCCGCCCGGTGTAATTTGCCAGTACAATTTTGAGTCGGGTGGGTCAAAGGTTCAGCTTGGTAAAAAACGACATGCTGGTGACTACTGGCTTTCTTATGTTGGACCGAGTCGTGATTTCACAAATATTGTTTCCGGCGCGAACAAAGGGGGAGTTGAAATCGCAGCCAAACTTCAAGCCTGTAACTCGTTTGAAGTTTCAACAGTGCCCTACGTCCCAGTACCTGGTAAACTTTATCAAAAGTATCGCGCGATGCGTAAACTTGGTGTCACAACTGTGATGCAATGCTGGTACATTGGCAACATGCCATCTGTCATGAACCGGGCTGCAGGAGCTGAATTACCTTTTATATCACAAGATCTCACGAAGGACGAATTTCTTATTGAACTTGCACGTCGGGATTGGGGGGCAAAACATGCCGGTCAAGTTGTCAAAGCCTGGGAATTGTTTTCTAAAGCGTACGATAACTATCCCCTGACAAATGCATTTCAATATTATGGCCCAATGCACGAAGGAATTGTCTGGCCACTTCACCTCAAACCTGTCCACAAAAATCTTTCGCCTATCTGGAAACTGGAATACCCGCCCAGCGGCGATCGCATTGGAGAATGTTTTTCTGAAACGCACACATTTGATGAAGTACTGGAACTCTGTAAACGTATGTCTGACACCTGGCAGGAAGGGTTGAAACTCATTCATGAAATCAAGCCTTTGTTTGTCAACGAACCAGAGCGTCTTCAAGACATCACAAACGCTGAGGCTCTTGGCATTCAATTTCGCTCCGGGTATAACATTCTTCGTTTTTATCACTTGCGTGAACGTTTACTTTATGGCCCTCAAAAGCACCAATCAAATATTCTTTCTCAAATCGAAATAATTGTCAGGGAAGAAATTGACAACTCTTCAAGGATGATTGATTTGTGTAATCAGAACCCGTTCCTCGGTTTTCAGGCCGAAGCTGAGGGCTATAAATATTTCCCTGCAAAGCTTCGTTGGCGGATTGATTTATTACAAAAATTGCTTGATAAAGAACTGGTTGAGGCTACCCGAGCAGTTTCAGCCGGAGAAAGACCATTTCCTGAGCAGTCAGGGTTGACAGAAAACTTGCTCCGTTACAAATCCAGTCATGTGGCTGATTCGTTTGCGTCAAGCTGGCAAGACGATAAAGCCTGGAAAACGGTTCCGCATGCATCCAATCAATCGAAAGGACCATCCTGGTCATGGCAATCTGTTTGCGACGACACATACCTTTACTTGAATGTGAATTGCAAACCTTCCGAGAAATGGCGTGCAGTGGAAGTCTCCATTCCAATCGAACCGACCCATATTTATCCTCGCCGTACCTATCGTGCCAATGTACATGGAAAACGTGATATCCGTCAAGGTTGGCTGGCTTCGGATACTCCCTGGGATTTTGTTGCCCCTATGATTGATGGTCGTCAATCATTCCGGTTGCGTATTCCATTGGATAGTTTCTCGGATCAAGCTGAGGTATCTCATCCGATGCGGATTGATGTCCGTGTCAAGTTCCTGTCTCATGATAAGAAGAGACAAATTGTAAAGACTTGGGCTCCTGTTACCAGTGAACGACTCAAACCGAGACTCGGTTACGGCTCCCATTATCCCAAAAGAATGGGCTGGTTAATTCGACAATAACAAGGCATTATGAGTCTTAATAAAAAATCGTATCGAAACATTTTTTGAATCGGAAGGAGTTCTCTAATTATGTCAATAGTTGCTTCTGCCTCGCCGGTTCGCATGGGGATTGTCGGCGTAGGACAATTCGGTCAATTGCATGCGTCTACTGTTGCTTGTCTGGCAGAGTCACAACTGGTTGCGATTGTGTACAATAATCGTGATCATCTGGACGATGTTGCAAAAAAAAGGCCGGACGTGAGTCATTGGTCGGACTTACATGAAGCAATCGACAAATCGGAGGCGGAAGCGTGGATCATCGCTTCTTCCACTTCATCACACGTCCAGATCGCGCATGACATCATGTCAGCTGGGTATCCGGTGCTCATTGAAAAACCGATTGCCGGTTCATTATCGGAAGCCCGAACTCTTAAAACACTTGTTAAATCGGATTCATCTAATTTGATGCTCGGCCACGTGCTCTTGTTTAATAGTGAATTTCGTCAACTTCATGAAGAGGTGAAACGGCGTGGGAAAATTCAATTTATTGACTGCGTTCGACACCGACCAACTGCAACACTGACTAATTATCCAGGTGAAAGCCCTTTTCATTTAACAATGGTTCATGATCTTTATTCGGTGCTTGTTTTAATGGACCGCGCCGAACCCGTTTCAATAAGTGCCCAGACACACAAAACATCTAATGGAGAATGTGATCTCGCGCTGGCGCAATTTCAATGGGCAGATGGAACAATTGCTTCGTTTACTGCTTCATTTATGACTCCTTCAGGAATGGCAAAAGACGGCTTTGACCGTATGGAAGTCTTTGGCAAAGGATGGGCATCTCGAATTCATGCTAATCCAAGACCGATTGAACTATGGGATGACCGAGCGCATTGGCCAATGGCATTAGAAATTCGAACTGAGAACTTTTCGACTACAGGTATGTTAGCAGAAGAGATCAGGTGCTTTTGCAGGGTGGTACGTGGTATTCAACAAGTTCCTGTCGGAGCTACTTATGAAGATGCTATTCTTGTGCAAAGCTGGATGGAACAACTTGAATCCGGTAAGATGACAGACTAATTAAAATAGACTTTTCTAATTGTACTACCAGATATTTCAGACGATTTTAGATTTAGAAAACATTGTTTTCTGACCAGTAATTAAGGACGCATTCACATGCCCCCACAGCAGGAACTGATTACGAACTTTACTATGTTTGATTGGGGCATTGTCGTTATATACATGCTTGCGACAGTTGCGGTCGGTTTATACGCCAACCGTTACATTAAAGATATGGCTGATTACATCGTTGCAGGACGTTCACTGAAGTCATATATTTCAATAGCCACCATGCTTGGTTCGGAAATCGGATTGGTGACCGTGATGTATACGGCTCAAAAAGGATTCAATAATGGATTCGCTGCATTTCATATCGGCCTGGTCGCGGGAATCACCTGTTTGTTTATCGGGCTTTCCGGATTCATAGTTGTGCCATTGCGTCGCATGGGTGTGATGACAATCCCGGAATTTTATGGAAATCGTTTTGGGACCGGGGTTCGTGTTTTTGGTGGTTTATTATTAGCGGTTGCAGGCATTTTGAACATGGGCGTTTTCCTGAAAGCGGCTGGCTTGTTTATAATATCAATAACAGGAATGACAGATCCCAATTCGATCAATATTGTGATGGCACTCCTGATTGCAATTGTGCTTCTTTACACAATCTTGGGTGGCATGGTGTCTGTGGTTATTACAGACTACATCCAATTTGTTGTATTAGGATTTGGAATGCTTGCTGTTTGCTTGTTTGCTGTCAATAACCTTGGATGGGAACCCATTGTTGAAACCGTCAAAACGATACATGGGAATGCTGGCTTTGATCCACTTGATGAGGAAGCTGGGTTTGGAATTTCATATGTAATCTGGATGATCTTCACTTTCGGGCTGGTGGCGTGTGCCGTTTGGCCAACCGCAGTGATGCGAGTTTGCGCTGCAAAGGATACGAAAGTCGTAAGGCAGCTTTACTGCTGGTCATCTATCGGATTCATGACACGTTTTATCATCCCACAGTTTCTAGGAATTTGCGCGTTAACATGGATGTGGCAATATTATGGACCGGATAGCAGGTACTTTGCGGCAGATGGCACTCTGATTAGCAATTCCGACGAAACCTTACGTGCAATGCCATTGTTTCTAAGCCAGATTCTACCAACCGGCTTGATCGGCTTAGTGGCAGCGGGAATGCTGGCTGCTTTCATGTCTACGCACGACAGTTATCTATTGTGCTGGGCTGCTGTGATCGTTGAAGATGTAATCAATCCTGTCATGGGCAATAACCTGACAACTCGCACGCGATTAGTCCTTGCCCGCCTGTTTATTTTTCTGACTGGAATCTTTCTGCTTGTCTGGAGTATCTGGTATCCGATGGGACAGGATATGCTGGATTATCTGTCAGTAAGCGGAGCGATCTATTTTACGGGCGCATTTTCATTACTCGTTTTTGGTCTGTACTGGAAAGGTGCAAGCAGGATCGGTGCATACGCAGCCTTGCTGGCTGGAGTATTAGCAATATTAGGGTTAACGCCTGTTCGTGAATTTCTTCATCTTACGAATGATGAGTTAAGAATGTTTATTACTGAAATACTTCATATGAAAGACAAAGAGATTGAAGTGAATATCACCAGTGCACACATCGGATTAGCAACGGCTGCAATTTCATTGTTATTGATGGTTGCTGGTTCGTTGCTCTTTCCTGACAAAAAGAAAATTGAAGTATCCGTCGAAGAATAAAATGAAAAATTAACTCTGCAGATATAAAAAGAGGATAATACTTATGGATGCCTGGGCAACTTTTTGGGGATGGTTATTAATTATCGTACTCGTGATTTTTGCTGTTTTGACGATTGCAATCACGATCGGTGGTTTTTTTGACGTTAAAGCACTCTTTACAACAATAGACGAGCAGCATCATGAAGACGAATAACACATGGGGACTAATTACATTTCTGACAGCATCAATATGCATCGGCACAACGACCTTTGCATCAGAAGCTGAACCGGATTCAAAAACATTTTTGTCAAAGGCGATTCAGCTTCTTCCTGTCGAAAAAAGATACGACTATCATAAAAAA
The DNA here is from genome assembly GCA_024277145.1 of Planctomycetota bacterium. Taxonomy (GTDB): domain Bacteria; phylum Planctomycetota; class Planctomycetia; order Planctomycetales; family Planctomycetaceae; genus JAJRVU01. The sequence continues at coordinate 1,078 of JAJRVU010000171.1, read as the reverse complement.
CTTAGTAAAGGACCAATCCACCGTCTACGTCGTGACCCGAAAGCTCAACCAACTTCAAAAGAGATGTCGATTCCTGACACCGGCTGGAAAGTATTGGTCCATGCAAAATCTGGTCCTGTGGTTCAATACGCCAGTAACGATTTACGTGATTATTTAAAAATCTCGATGAAGGTTTCTGTCGAATTGGAATCGAAACTGTCACTAAAAAACTGGGCTGAACAGAAAAATGTCATCATAGCCGGAACTCCGGATCAATTACCGGGAATGGGAAAAGCACTGAAAGGACCTAAGGATTATGAAATTCGAGTGACCCCCAATAGAATTATCGTTTGTGGTTTTGATGAACGGGGCGTGATGTATGGGCTGTTCAATCTTGAAGCCAGAATGAGTTTACGCGAAGGACCGTATTTACCACACAATCTGAAAACGGTTCGTCATAGTTTGTATCAAACAAGAATGGTGTTATCCTGGTTGGGATGGATGGAATGGCCCGATTCTTATCTGTCGCACATGGCTCATGATGGTTACGATGCAATTTTTGCATCGGTTTATGCAAACCCGACTGATGTGAGGGTCGATTCGACAGAATTATACTCACTATTACTTCAAAGAATAAAAAGACAGAACCCGGCACGAGTTAAAGATCTCATCAAACGGGCAGCAAAATTCGGTATCAAAGTATACACTCCAATTTTATATCGGATCACCGATGAACCTGACAGCGAAGAAATACTGAGAAAAATTGTGCGGGATATTGTTACAAAATTTCCAGAAATTCATGGGCATATTTTGCTGACAGAAGGTTTTTATTACGATAACTGGGCAAGTCACGGTGGTAAAGATAAAAAGAAGTGGGCTCGTGAATGGGCAAAAGGAGTCGCTATTGTTGTTGAAGAGTGCCATAAAGTTAATCCGGATATTGAAGTGCTACCGTGGGAATACAACATCGATTTTCGTCCTCAAAACGCAGACATTAAGCGATATTTTATTACCCAACTCCCAAAGGATACCATTCCTCTTGTGACATGGGAGAATGGAAAAAGTTTTAAAATTGATGGGTTTCAAGGGTTTTTAAGGG
>JAJRVU010000170.1 GCA_024277145.1 Planctomycetota bacterium | reverse complement strand
CAGAAACAGGATGCGGAATTGTTCGGTCTTTTGATGACCCATCTTTATCTGACAATAGTCAATCAGCGCCTGCCAGTTGGACAGCACCGGCTTGTCCATGATTTGGCCCTGAGCCAGTTTTTGCGCAGATGCCTCAACCGGTTTCAGGGACACAACTCGAATTTCGAAAGGGGATTCCTCAGTCTGGATCCCGATTCTGCTCGATAATTCCGAGCCAATTCTTGAAAATATGGCTCAATTTGAAAAGGTGCTCAAAGAATTCTACAAAGCGATTGAAAATCAGGACGCGAAAGCCTTGAAAAAGCTGCTGGAACAAGCGAAAACAAAACGCAATCTTCTGAATTAAACCCCATGCAACTGTTTCATAAAGTAACCGTCATTTTTTCGACAGTTTAAATCACTGAAAACCGTTTGTGGGAAAGAACTTATCTCATTTTTTCTTATTTGAGATACTAGACAATGTCTAGAAATCATGTAGAACGTGGCGCACTGTATATATAGCTGGGATAACACTTAAACCCTCTATATCATTTTTAGAAACGCTCTAATTGTTCATATAATAAATAAAAGGAATTGATAAAGCATGTTATGGGAAGTTGAAATTCGTCCAGTTCCACAGGAAACCGATCAGGAAAGTCTGCGAATCCTGCATGAATGTGAAGCCCTTCAACTGGGATCAATACATCAAGTTGAGACAGCTCGTTCTTTTCTCATCGAAGGTGAACTTGATCAGTCTGAAGTGGAGTCGGCTGCAAAAAATCTTCTTTCTGATCCCGTCGTGGAAACCTTTAATATTCATCAGGTTTCCTCTCGGAATGGAAATTCCCAGCAGAATGGAAAACTGCTTCTTAACGTACTTTTGAAGCCGGGTGTCACGGACAATGTCGGGACGAGTACTCAAAATGCATTGAGTTCTCTCGGGTTTGATATTTCAGCGGTGCAAACATGCAGAAAATACTGGATCAATTCAGATTCCAATGATCAGGAAATGAATAAACTCGAAAGTAAAATTCTTTCCAATGACGCAATTGAAAGAGTCATCCGAGGCCCGTTGAATCTTGATGGAATTGTCCTGGGAAGCGAATACTCATTTTCACTCATTCACATCTCTATTCGCAATATGTCTGATGATGAGTTAATGGTCCTCAGTCAACAAGGTCAGCTTTATCTTAATCTGACAGAAATGCAGACCATTCAAAAACATTTTGTGGAATTGGATCGAGATCCGACTGACATCGAATTGGAATCAGTCGCGCAAACATGGAGTGAACATTGCTCACACAAAACTCTTGCAGGAAGAATTCGATATCAACATGATGGAACCGAGTTTCTTTATGAAAACATGTTGAAAGAAACAATCTTTGCTGCAACACAACAGATTCGTAAAGATTTAGGGGATGACGACTGGTGCGTAAGCGTTTTTGAAGATAATGCAGGAATTGTCACTTTCGATGATAAACAGAATGTTTGCATTAAAGTGGAAACCCATAACCATCCTTCTGCATTGGAACCTTATGGTGGAGCGAATACCGGAATTGGTGGAGTGATTCGCGATCCTATCGGAACCGGAATGGGAGCCCGCCCGATTTGCAATACAGATGTTTTCTGCTTCGGCTATCCTGAGACAGAAAACGATGCCCTTCCCTCTGGTGTCCTGCATCCTAAAACCGTTGCAAGAGGTGTTGTTTCCGGTGTTCGGGATTACGGAAACCGAATGGGCATTCCCACGGTGAATGGATCCGTATTTTTTGACGACCGTTACCTCGGCAACCCTTTGGTTTACTGTGGCAACGTGGCAATGATTCCGGTTGATAAATGTCAGAAAAATCTTCAGGTAGGAGATTATATTGTTACTGTTGGTGGTCGAACCGGCCGGGATGGAATTCATGGTGCAACATTCTCTTCTGCAGAATTGACAGAAGATAGTGAAATGCTTTCAAGCGGCGCCGTCCAGATAGGCAATGCCATCACTGAAAAAATGGTTGCAGATGTAATCATGGAAGCGCGAGATCGCAATCTTTATAATTCCATTACTGACTGCGGTGCGGGTGGATTTTCCAGTGCTGTTGGTGAAATGGGTGAAAAAACAGGGGCAGAAGTCTGGCTGGACAAAGCTCCTTTAAAATATTCCGGTTTAAACTATACGGAAATCTGGATCTCCGAAGCACAGGAACGAATGGTCCTTTCTGTTCCGGAGAATAACTGGGAAGAATTTGAGGCATTGTGTTCTGCAGAAGGTGTTGAAGCAACCATCATTGGCAAGTTCACCGATACCCATCAGCTTGTCTTGAAATATCAGGATCAGGAAGTCGGAAATATTTCGATGACATTCCTTCATGATGGAAGACCTCCGGTTATCCGTGAAGCCATTTATGAAAAACCAGAAGAAAAAGAACTTTCATTTCTCCAAGTTCATAACCTGGCACAGGATCTTCTGGGCATTCTTGCTTCCCATAATGTCTGCAGTAAAGAATGGATCATTCGTCAATATGATCATGAAGTGCAAGCAGGAAGCGTGGTGAAACCTCTTGTCGGCATTCAACATGATGGTCCGTCGGATGCAGCGGTTGTTCGTCCTGACCTGACTAGTTCACGTGGATTGGTAGTTTCTAACGGAATGAACCCACACTATGGAGATTTCGATACTTACTGGATGGCTGCTTCTGCTATTGATGAAGCGATCAGGAATGCAGTCGCGGTTGGGGCTGACCCTTCCAAAATTGCGATCCTCGATAATTTCTGTTGGGGAAATACAGATCGCCCTGAAATTCTGGGAAGTCTGGTTCGGGCAGCAATTGCCTGTTACGATGCAGCAATAGTTTATAAAACGCCATTCATTAGTGGAAAAGATAGCCTGAATAATGAATTTTCTTTTGTAGATGACGATGGCGAAAAACAGAATGTGACCATTCCATCATCCCTGTTGATTAGTGCATTAGGTCAGATTGAT
>JAJRVU010000001.1 GCA_024277145.1 Planctomycetota bacterium | reverse complement strand
GTTACGAGTGGACCCCTGTCCCTTCTTATGTGCCATTTCTATCGACCTTTAATTATCTGAGTCTATCTGTACAGGAAGACGATGAATTCAATTCATCTTCAAACCTGATAACTAATACTGTTTAATAACTGTACGGGTATCTTTGCGAATTACTGATAATGATGCAAGTCTGGAAACGTAGTGTTCTTACGAGATCAGCCGTAAAACTGAATAAATTGCAGAATTCAGCAGTTTTTGCAAGCAATTGACCAAACGACTTACTGGATAATGATCACATTTGAACAGATACTTTTCAAAAGAAGTCGTTGAGCCGTCTATTTGGACTTCAAGCCAATGAGGTCTCCCGGGTAAAGCCATTCCGGGCTTCCCTTTCGCCGAATCTCAGTTTCTTCTTCTTCAAATTCGTCACCAGGTCGCCAGAAATCCTGTTTCAATAATTTTTCAACAGATTCCTTTTTCCCATCAGGTGTTTTCATGATTTGATATGCATTCGTAAACCCGCTCATCAAAACAGTGAAGTTATCTGTTTCCGGGTCAATATCTGTCCAAGTCACTACACCATAGATAGCATCGTTGCGAATATCTTTAACTGTTGTTGGTTTAGGAACTGTCTGGATCACATCAACTGTATTCAGATATTTCCGTCCCTCTCTTTTATTAATTTGCTCAACAGCTTCGGGAAGAACTTCATCCGGGTATTTCAACGGGGCATTTCCATCTGTTGTTATCAGAACAAATGATGGTGAAAATATTGATTCAGGATTTTTGTCTCTTTGATTGACAGGGCTATCGGATGACGAAAGCTTTTCTCGATTGAGTGGACGATTAACACACCTGTATAGCAGATACCAAACAAGTTTCCGCTCTTTTTTCCCTGTTTTAGGATTAGTGGTACTCACTGCAATCATCCGCATTGGCTTAAATTGCACTTCCATCCCAAAGAGATTTTCCAGCCCTCGCAATTCATTTCCAGTGGCAGTTGCTTTTGTTGCCTGATCAAACCCTTCAGAAAACACCTGTGCGTGAAGAGACTTGAACCCAGTTAAAAAAACGAAACTGCATAACAGTAACTTCAAATAATAATTGCTTTTCAAGTGAAGCATTTTGTGGTCCTGATAGAAAAATGGAAGACAACCAGACAATGTCTGGAAATGGTATAAGCCTGGAAAGGATGTAGAAAGAACGATTCAAACTTGCGTTTGGATTATGCATTGACCTTCTACATCATTTATATAAAACGCTCTCAAATGTTTGATAAATACGAAGAATAGGAAAACAAACTGGGAAAACCCTTATTTTAATCATTTCCCCCTACCTTGGTGGTAGTCATTTTAGTGATTTTCATCCGTTTTTTATATATCTCATAGAGAAAATTAGGGTTATTTCGACCTGTATCACTGAATTATAAGTTATTTTCGTCAAATAAGCCGGTTGTAAAAGCCCTTTTGGAGTGACGGGACAGCTCATCGAATCCCCCATTTATTGAAAGATACCCGTTAAAAAGCATCAATATTGATCCAAACCGGTAATCAGGTTTTCGATGGCATCTGCATGATGTGCCAATGCCAGAACTGAGCACCTGACCTCTTCTGCATCAACAGTGGTTCTCGGGTAAGTATCGACCATGACGAACCGCGACTCTCCATCAATTTCCCTGATGGCCAATGCCCCGTGCATGATTTCTGAATTCAACTTCAAAGCGTGTTCAAAGTATTCACTTTTGACCGGACCACAAATTGAGCTAAACATCAACAATTTTTCAGCAGAAGCATGCGAACTTGGTTCAAGTAATATCGACTGTTTTCTTCCCATAGGTAAATGGACCTGTATTAGATATTTCTCACCATCACGAATCCATTTTACATTATCTCGTCCTCGGAAAGCATCCACAAGAAGCGTTTCGATATCCTCGACCTGCCCAGAAATCGCATCAAGCAATTGCATGGCTTCGACTGCGTTTTGTGGCCTGTTCTTCTGGCTTTTTGAAAGCAGAACACTCAACGTTTCAGCAATGGCTAAAGAAATTTCCGGGTGATTGTCTCGAATATTGGGGACTGGATCGGTCAGAACACTTTTCTTCAATTCAGAAAGTGAACTACAAACGAAAGGTAACCTTCCTGTTAATAAAAGATAATAACAGACACCTAAAGCGTAGACATCCGAAGCAGGGGATGCCAGTTCTCCTTGAAAGACTTCAGGGGCAATAAAGTTGGGTGTGCCCACCAGTTTTTCTTCTGCCGCTCCTGTTTCAGAAAGGACACGCTTGGCCAAACCAAAATCCACAATTTTCGGTGTCCCATCATGCTGGACCAGAATATTGTCCGGTTTCAAATCCCGATGAATAATTCCGACCTGATGGGCAGCTGCAAGTCCGGATGCAATTTTCACCATGATATTTGTGGAACGTTGAGACGTTAATTTCCCTTCATCATCAAGTAACTGTTGCAACGACCGTCCCGGGACGTATTCCATTTCGATAAAATGGTAGCCATCTTCTTCACCGATTGCATGCGTTGTGACCACATTCGGATGAGAAAGAGAGGCTGCAGCGCGAGCTTCCATCTGGAACTGCTTCACAAAATCGTAATTTTGCGAAGCGATCTTGGGAAAAAGAACTTTTAATGCACTCAGGCGGCTAAGATGATGGTGATTCGCAAGATAAACACGACCCATGCCTCCGCAACCAAGCAACGATTGACAGTCATAAACATGAATCGATTTCCCGTTCAGACAGACTTCTTCATGATCATCAACAGGGGTTTCAGAATCATTAAGCTCACAAAAATCATGATGTAAAAGCGTGTCCCCGAGGCTGCATTCTCCATAAATGGAAACATCAGCACCACAACGAGGACAGATATTTTCAGTTTGTGCCCGATAAAATCGAACGTTACAATTCGCACAATAAATAACTCAAACCCTTTTTAACAAACAGAAATATTCAATTAATCACGGAATCCAAAACTGAACAGTTCCGCATTTTTGAGATGAAATTTTAAAGTAAGCAATTGACCATCCAAAGAAGAAAAGTCGATCGTATTCCCGGCAGCAAATTGAATTTTTGCCTGCAGTTCATCTCCCCTGAAAGGCATTAACTGAAAATTCGGTATTCGATGACCCGCAGAGTCGAGCGCTTCCACATGCACTGAACCATTATTGAATGTTTTTGCATTAAGAAAAAGATGCTTCCCCTGGAACTTCATCGGAACGGTCGTCAGGATTCCTCCTGAATGACCACCACCTGCCGATACAAACCGATCCCGCTTCCAACTAACCAGCCCGATACTACAGGTATACTTCGTTTTTCTTCCGGTATCCTTTTTCTTATACAGGCAAGGGGTTCCATGAGTATAATTTGCTCCACAATAATAAAGTCGGATTTCATCCTTGTAAGAAAATGCAGTCGATGATGCAATTTGAATACCTTCGTCCCAATCCCCTTTTTTTCCTCTTGGAATCAAAGGTTTGCGAAAAGGTCGATTCCAATGAATTAAATCTCTGCTTGATGCGAATTGCACTTCCATTGGCCCTTCATGGTTTCCAAAACGTGCATTGTTATTGATTGTAAAAACCCAGGGAAAGGCAATCGTGCAACATTCATGTGGATAGGCACTGATCCCGTAAAATTCTGTTCGAAGCAACCTAAAATCATCTTTAACATCAAGAATATGTCTGATTGGTTCAATTCGGGACATGGAACCGTAATCATCTCGTGCATCAGGATAGAAAACAGGTCGTGAAGGTGTCCAATCCCTGAAATTGCCACTCGTTGAAAGCCCAAAGCAACGACGAATATGCCCTCTGCTTTTCGTCACAAGTTTCGGGAAAGCAATATATTTTTTTCGATACGGATCAAAATGGCCGGTGATCACATCGCTTGACCGACAAAAAGGTTTCTCATTCACCTGAGTCCAGTTAAGCCCATCGGGGGAAACCATCAAATGTGCACCATGAGGCGGTTTTTGTCTCCAGCAAACCATTTTATATCGTTTGTCGGGATCCTTTTCCTGATTATCTTTTATCACGCTCGCAAGCAGATATCCATTTAAAACAGCATTATGTTTCCCGCCACTGCGAGATTTCACCGTTCCGACCAAAGGCTTTTCCCAGTGGATTCCATCCTGGCTGATAGCATAATGAGTTGAGTAATGTGGAAATTCGTCCGTTGCTTCACTGAAGTACCACATCTTGAAAATGTTTTCTTCTTCATCAAACAGAACCGTTCCGTAAATCTCCAGTCGCCAACCTTCCCACGGTTTTTCAGCTTTCAGTAACGGGTTTTGTGGATGTTTAATTCCTTGATGCAATTTGAAGGAAACGTTTTCCGAACTTTTTACAATCTCCTGATCAACAAATAACTGAACTCGAGATCCTGCATCATAAATTGATTGGTTCAATTCAGTGTCCGAAGCAATTCCTGCATCAACACATATAAAGGCAAGTAAATTTGCCATAAGACAAACGTTATTCCAGGTGAGTTTCATAATCAATTGTTCCAAAGTATTGCTCTGACGAGCTTTAAATGCCATGCAACAATCTGCAAATGGCACGCTCGTTGGCGTGCTATTCACTCTGAACTAAGTGACATTTATACATAAACGGAGTATTATTCTATTCGCCGGGGTGGAGAGATTATTGACTCAAAATTGAATATAAATAAAATATTCGTATGGAATCTATTAATCCGAACATACGTTTATTCCACTGCAGACTGACCTGTGAAATAATCTGGTTCACTCCCTGATTTCCATTTGATATTACATCCAATGCTCGGTTTTTGATTTTCAGAAACAGTTTCACCTGCAATCACCGCATCACAAGCAGCTTTTAAATCTTATCCGGTCACAGATTTTCCATTTCCCGGACGACTGTCATCAAACTGGCCTCGATAAACAAGAGAAAAATCGCTGTCGAAAAGAAAGAAATCGGGAGTACAAGCTGCGCCATATTTTTTCGCAATTCCCTGTGTTTCGTCAAAGAGATAAGGAAAGGTGTATCCGGCACTTTTTGCTTCTTCAGCCATTTTATCCGGGCTGTCATCAGGGTGTGTGGCAACATCATTGGAATTGATTCCCACAATCGCAAGATCTTTCGCCTGATATTCAACGCCCAGTTTTGCAAATTCTTCTCTTAAATGAATCACAAACGGGCAATGATTGCACATGAAGATGACAAGCAACCCTTTCTTACCATTGAAATCTGCAAGTGAGACGGTTGAACCATCCACATTGACTAATGAAAAATCAGGGGCTTTCGTTCCCAACGCCATCATTGTTGAAGCAGTTTTAACCATTATGAGTTCTCCTTATTATCAAGATATAATATTATTTCTGTAATTTGTTGATTAATAATTTAATCACTGGACTTGGAACAAAATGTTTCAATTGTTCTTCCGTATTGTCTTTCCCCATCGCTCCGATTTGTTTGATCAACGAACTGGAAATGTGAGAATATTTTTCACTTGCCATCAGAAATACGGTTTCAATTTCAGGTGCAAGTGTTCGATTTGCTAGAGAGAGTGTGAACTCAGACTCAATATCTGTCAACGTTCTCAAACCCCTGAGCATGACGGTAGCTTTTTCCTGTTTCACAAACTCAACGGCCAGTCCTTCAAAACAAACGACTTTTACATTTTCGAGATCAGATAACACTTCACTGATTAAATCCAATCGTTCGGCAGATGAAAACAGAGGGATTTTATCAGGATTGATCCCGATCCCAATTGTTAATTTGTCAAAAACTTTCGCACCGCGCCGGATGATATCTTCATGACCTAAAGTAAGCGGATCAAAGCTTCCCGCATAAACAGCATGTCTCATTATCGATATTACCTTTGATTAATTTGTGAAATGTTCAGTGCACCGTTTTCGCTGATACAGTGCTTGTCTCATCATACCGAAAAACATGGATTTGCATCATCTTTGCAGACCTTATTCTTTTCTCAGACGACTAAAAAAGAAGCATAGATCCGCAAACTCAACGTCTGTTCCAGCAGGAATCTGCCTGCCAAATCTGCCAGAATGACAGATATTTCATTGGTTTTAAAACTGGCAGGTGCAATAATGGCCTTGTTACAAGTCATTTTAAAATAATCACTTACAGGCCAAAAAGCAAATAAGAATGAATTTCAGAGCAAAAATCAGTTTCTGGTATAACGTTTGCGGATAGGTAGAAGCCGGTATTCGGTTACTTGTTAAATCCTTGAGTTATTTGCAATACAACAACTGCAAAGCTCATTTGGTATAGCCGAGTTAATATTCATTAAATTTAAGGAGGTCGTCACATGCCTGTATTTCGATGGGGCCATAGTTGGGATGCCTTCAAAGATTTGGAAAGAGAAGTAGACCGCCTGCTAAGCGGTGTTAATTTCTCGCTTCACGGAATTCGTTTGGGGCGTCAATACCCGCCGGTCAATTTGTATGAAGAGAAGAATGAATATCTCCTCACTGCTGAGCTTCCCGGAATCAATATTGAAAACTTGGATTTAACCATCTCTTCAGGCATTCTCACGATGAAAGGTTCCCGAAAATTTCCTGAGGAAATTCCGGAGCATCATTTCAGGAGACAGGAACGGTTTCAGGGAGATTGGCAACGTTCGTTTTCCATACCGGATCGCGTCAATGAAGATGATCTCTCTGCAGAATTCACCGATGGCATATTACGAATTCATCTTCCGAAAGCGGAAGAAGCCAAAGCCATTCAAATTCCTATTACGGAAGGGGGAGAATGATCATGTCTGAAAATCATGTTGAACAAAATGGATCTAATTTGCCTGCAGAAATCAACAAGGAAGTTCAACCGGAAAGATTCATTTTCACACCACCTATCGATATTTTTGAAAACGAAGAAGGGTTGGTTCTTTATGCTGACCTTCCAGGTGTTTCTCTGGAATCTTTGGAGTTGCAGGTTCAAGATAATAAATTGACACTGTTTGGGCGAGTCCAGCCAAAGACTCCTCAAAACATCAACCCTATTCATCAGGAATATCATGAAGGAGATTTTCTACGCTCTTTTATCCTGAGTGAAGAAGTCAACTATGATCAGATCACAGCTAAATTAACAAATGGAGTTTTGCGTGTTTTCCTGCCGAAGGCACCCAAATCAGAACCGCGAAAAATCGAAATCAACATCGAATAATCCATTAAATCAAAACAGGTGTTTGTTTTAAGATTCACGAAAATATTAGTCTCACCAATTATATCATGGAACAAACGACTCCTTCCGGGTACAATACATTTATTAAGACAGCGAATATTAAGACAGCGAATATTAAGACAGCGAAGAAAACAACGAATCCAGTGTTATAATATTAACGTTACAGTTTATGTTTTTTTGAAGTGTTGTTTGAATAATCAAGTTTCTATAGTTTCAGGAGAAGAGCGATGACAGATTCTGACCAAAATTCGACTTTTTCCGGCTCCATTGATAAACTCCGTGGAGAGTTTGACACTCTCATTGAAAAAGCACTGACACAAGGCGAAAAAGCACTTAATGTTTTTGGTGTGAAAGAGAGTCTGTTCACCTGGTCGCCTTCCGTTGACATGACTGAAGACCCGGAAAATATTTTTGTTGAAATTGATGTTCCCGGAATGGACGCGAGCAACCTGAACCTGACCTTGGCTGGAAATATTCTTTCCATCGAAGGAAAACGCGAATTCCCGGAACAACCAGAAGGAATCACCTCTCATCTTTGCGAACGAAAACAGGGATCCTTTAAAAGGATCATCCCTATGCCATCAGCGGTTAATCCAAATGAAGTCTCTGCTGATATTTCACATGGCATTTTACATCTGACCATAGGCAAAGCGGAGATTTCCAAACCAAAACAGATTGTCATCCAGACAAAATCTGAGAAAAAAGAAGAAGCTTTACAGGAATCACCTGAGTAATACACGGTCCCACTTCTTTTAGATTAGGAATCATTTCCGATTTTTAGCTGTGTCATAAACGGTTAAAATGGTTATCGTTTTTTTCCTGCTTTAAGGTATGCCTGCCTCTGTGTTGCATAATCTTCCGGGATGAGTTCCGGTAAATCAGCAAGAGAATCGTCTGGAGTGGAACCATTGTCTGCATCCTGAAAAAGGCGATCCAGATAAGGGACACACCAACCACATCCTGTGCCAGCCCCTCCACAATCTGAAAGCTGAGAAGCAACTTTCGGTTGATGGACCCGCATATGATTAATCAATTTTCTCTGTGAGACTTTAAAACAGAGACAAACTAGTTCGTCAGGATTTTTCATTAAATTCATTTTCCTACTATTTAAATATGTGTTGTAAAAAGCTATTCAGGCTTACCTAAATATATCTTTTTCTTCTGTTTTTCTGCTTCCTGAATTGTAGAGATTAAAAGTGAATGCTTATCCTCATCGAGAATCAGAACCATCCCTTCATATTGTTTTAAGATTGTTTCAAAAACATCTCTGGCCGTTTTTTTTTCAATTTTCATCGTTTGAGGCATATTTTGAGTATAACCCAATTCTTTTAAAGCATTTCCATTCACCTTTAATTCAAGGCCAATCGTTTTCGCAATTTCTTCAAAAGCTTTTCTCAGAGGTGTTCGGCGGAATTCCAGATCAACTTGGCTTTCCAGTAGTTCTGCCAGAGATTTTTTTTCTGTTTCCGATACTGGTTGAACCGAATTTTGCTGATCAGCCATTTGCAGTTGATGAGAGTTCCAGAAAAGCAGACTTCCTACCATTAGGTTTTCCAACGCATTTCCAGGAAGAGTGACTTGCGAGATAATCATTCTGGGCTTTGAGCTAACTTTGGCTTCCATCACACTGTATTGGACCATCGCAGGAAACCGATCCAGAATAACCCGGCCAGATTCGGGGATATTTTTTATTAATTCGGGATTGCTGGTAAGTAGTTTAGTCAATTCCTTTATTTTTATTTCTTGCTTCTTTTGAAATTTCCCCTCATTCATTGTCGTACGGTTTCGAGCAGCAGTACGGATTTTCAAACTATTTTGATAGGAAATATCCCAAAGCCCTGCTTCAGTTTCTTCTCCATGCCAGTCAGCGAGGGCTTCAATAAATTTGATTAAATCTTTACTTTCCAGACTGCGGGTCAGGCTTCGTAATGATATTAAATCCCATAAAACCGTGAATTGATGATTCTCATCTGTCTCTTTAAGAAGTTTTTCAATTCCACTCGAAACCATACTGTTAAGTGATAAGCCTTCCCTGATTTCTAAAAACAAATCCTCCGAAAACAATGTCAATGTTCTTGTTTTGGAATGATATCGATACATTCTGGTTCCATCAGATCCCGTTGCTTTACCAGCCAATTCCTGAAAATCATTAACAGATAATGAATTCAGGATTTCTGAATCACTTAAACCCTCCAATAGTTGAACTTGAAACACCGTATGAGGAAACATGTCATTTGATCTCGGAATAAACCCTATCAGGATCGATTTCATCAATCGAACTGGAATTCCAGTTTGCTCCTCGATTTTCTTTTCCCCCCATTCCAGAATGGGTTTAAAGCTGTCTTTTTTATCCTGAGACAAGTTCAAGATTTCATTCGGTTTTAAATAAACAATAAACCGAATCCCATCCGGAAGATGAATCAAATTGATGGGCACAGGCTTGATTTCATCTTCCGCTTGTTCCTGAGTCCCATTTTGCTTATCTAAAGTAATTGAATCATCTTTAATTATATCAGCCTCTTTGGATTTCGGATTGACTGAATTATTTCCAGCCTGTTTTTCCTGGTGGTCGTTTTGCTTTGAGACTGATTCCCCCTGCTGATTAAAGTAATACCCCCCTGCAAAAGATAGAAGAATCATTCCAACGATTGCAAGAATCCAGAAATAACTTTTCCCCGATTTCTTTTTCTTCCGCCTGTTTTTGAGGTGTCGATTTTCCAGATAATCAGTTTCGATCTGCGCTAATCTATCGATTGGATTCTCATTTGAAACGGGAGTATGTGAATCCTGAAGAAGATTTTCAGAGGGTGGCTCGTTCTTTTCTTCAGGAGTTATTGTCGGTTCCTGCTTGGGCGCTGGCTGTTTTTGAGAAGAGACTTGATTCGGTAGTCGGAAGGGAACCTCGCAAGAGGGACACTTCACCTGCTTACCAAGTAAAGCCGGATTCTTGATAGACAGCTTTTTCTGACAATGTGGACAAGCGATTTTCAAATTCACATCCTTGAATTATTTCAACAGTCTATTACAGGTAACAGGATATTATTATAGGTGGTCCTAAATTTCTCTGAAGCGGAATTCTTGTTCTAAAAAAGAAACTTGGGGTCTTCATCTGCAAAAGGATGTAATAATTTATCCAGTTTCGGCTTGGGTAACGCTTTCAGCAATGCTTTAGCCATGTAAAAATCTGCTTCTCTTGTAATCTTGATGTTTATCGGTGACCCATTAATGATCTTCACTGGAAAACCAATTCTTTCAACCAATTGCGCTTCATCCGTAGGCTGAAAATCACCCCGCTTTGCATAAGCATCCAATAGAATTTCCCTCTTGAATACATGGGGTGTCTGTGCTTCGTAAATTGCTTCACGGGAGACAGTCTCCGAAATGGTTTGGTCTCCTGCCACTTTTTTTAATGTACTCGCAACAGGAACAGCAGGAATGACTGCATCATATTTTTCGACTGCTTCAAATATTTCTGTAACCCAATCACTAACAATCAATGGTCGGGCTGCATCATGAATTGCAACATAATCGACGTCAGATTTAACTCTTGCAAGCGCATTCTGAACAGAATCAGATCGTTCTGCTCCTCCTTCAACGACCTCGATATCCATAAACGCCAAGTTCGGTCGAAATTTTTCCTTAAACCATTCCATATCTTCCGGCGAGACCACAACCAGTGTTTGGCTGACATCTTCCCGGTTCACAAAGTGCTCGGAAGCCCGGACCCAGATTGCTCGACCATCTAATTCCAGAAAAGGCTTCTTTCTCTTATTCTTTGAGAATCGACTACTCTTACCTGCTGCTGGCAATATCACTGCAAATTGACTCATCTGTTTTCTCGCTTAATTAGACTCGAGGCACTGAAAAGAATCTTTATCAATACCAGCTCTCCTGTTGTTTTCTGGCATCATTTGTTGGGGGAAATGTTGTTTTTCGGAAACATCTCTCCAGCCACATTATACAGCAATCAACAAAAAAAGAAAGTTTTTCCTCTTACAGTTAAAAGACTTAGCGAAATTCACCTGAGTCGGGAACGTTCATTGGCATTAGATTTGTTGTATAGATTTTGAAATGAATTATTTACGTCTGTAAAAAATGAAACTTCGCAAGGAGATTCGGGATGTAGTCCGGGTCGCTACCATCACATTGCTTGCATTTCATTACTTACTGCGACCTATAACAATTTTACTCATCTTTTGGAAAGCCAATAATGCAGAAACCAAATTTAGTCATCTGCAGTCACAATCCACAATTATTTGATGGTGTCCGCACTGAACTTGAACACCTCTATCAAATCAGGCAGTTTGATTCGATTGCGGATTCTTCAGAATGGTTACATCAGACTCATTCCTGCAAACTGGTTCTGGATAGTAGCATGCTTTCCGGCAATACGGATTTTGATCGTAAAATTCTTGATTCACTTTTGTTTCAACTCAACGGACAGTTGCTAATTATTGTTGCGAACTACCCCTGCCCGGCTCCCTTCCATCAATACATTGGTACCAAAGCAATCAAATGGGTTGAAGACTCGGATTACCATGAAATTATCAATATCCTGTCTCAGAATATTACGACTACTGATAACAAAGAAACCTCGCCTGTGGTTTCCAATTCAAAAACTGCATCCTCCACAACAAACAAACAGGATGATAAAAAACTCTCTTCTAAAATGAATACGAACACTCCCAAGCTTCAGGAGATTTTAAGTGATATTGAAGTGGCAGCATCTCATGATGTGACCATTTTGTTGATTGGAGAAACAGGAACAGGAAAAACATTTCTCTCTCGTCTTATCCATGAAGGATCTCCTCGTCACGACAAACCTTTTATGAATGTTGCTTGTGGTGCACTTCCTGATCAATTAATTGAAAGTGAGCTTTTTGGTCATGTTAAAGGAGCGTTTACAAGTGCTCATGCAGATAAAGAAGGGAAATTCATTGCAGCGGGAGAAGGAACAATTCTGCTTGATGAAATTGATGTCCTCGGATTAGAGCAACAAGTTAAACTGTTAAGGGTTATTGAAACGGGTGAATTTGAACCTGTCGGGTCAAACACAACTTATGTCAGTCAAGCACGGCTGGTTGTTGCAAGTAACCTTGATCTGGAACCTCTTGTCAAAGAAGGTAAATTCAGGCCCGATCTTTATTATCGATTGAATATGTTGAAGTTTGAAATTCCACCTTTACGAGAACGAAAACCTGATATCCGATCACTGACAGAAGTTTTTATCAGGAAGATGGGGAAAAAGCATGGCATCCAGATTAACACCATTGAAGCAGAAGTATTTTCAGCCATTGGTGAATATCCCTGGCCCGGGAATGTTCGTGAATTGGAAAATGTCATTCAAAGAGCAGTCATCTTCTGCAAAGATGGAATATTGAAAGTATCCCACCTGCCCAAGCATATTGTTTTGGGAAATGCAGGGCCAGCGAACGACGGTTCCACTGTGATTACAAGCAATATGACTTCCAGAAAAAAACTCGAAGAGAAAATTGCAGTCACAGAAAGAGATATTATAGATCAGGCATTGTTCAAAAATAATTATAGCAGGACGAACACGGCTAAAGATCTTGGAATCAGTCGAGTGACTTTATATAACAAAATGAAAAAACACGGAATTAAGAACTGATTCCAGATATCATCGTGAGCCAGAAGGGTCTCACTGTTATTCTGTTTTGAGAGCTTTCAATTCTTTTTCAATACTTTCATTTATTTTCATACTATCAATCTGATTTCTTCTCTGGTGATGCCTGGGAAGAATATTGGTCCTGTAAGTGTGAAGTGGCCTGACAAGTTTCTTTTCAAGGTATTTTCGCCTGTTGGACCAATCTTTTTCAGAATAGTTCTCAACCGGTACAAGTCCTTCGATCATTGAGAAGGATTGATCAATAGCTTCCATCGAATACTTCACATCGTTTAATGCAATCTCCGGCTTTAATTCAGCAGAATTTCTTCTCAACTCCCACCGGTATTTCAATTGTTGAAGCATTCCATTGAGAATATCTAAACGATCTTCATTATTCTCAATGAGCTCAGGATGTTCAGAAAGTATTTGAACTACAGCTGCAATATTACGAATGGATCGATCTTTTGCATTTGAGTAGTAGATCATATGTAATCTGCACTGAAGTTCATACGAAGGATCATTACCGGTTCTGCTTAATAATTCTGCAATTTCGTGATGAGCAAAATAGGTTACTAATGGATCGTATGGCTCCATATGGTTGGCAACATCCTGAATCAGCCCCAAATCCGGTTTTTTCTTTTTAACAGCTTTTCCAAGTGCTTTAATATAAGATTTTCGATGTTCTTCAATCGGGTGAAGTTTGCTACCCGGGGAACCTTCATAATTCACCTGCTGAATCATGGCTAATCTTGGTTTCATTAACTGCTTTTTTAGAACTTTTCGGTATACTTCCGAACGATCCGGGTTATCAGACAGGATTTTAAACTGGGAAACCACTTCTTTCATCCTCCTGAGAATCTGGGGATCCTGGTTATCAATTCCCGGCAAGTCTACAACACGTATACTCGATATCGCTAATTGATCCTGAATTTCTTTCTGCTTATTCCCCCAACGAACAAACTCGCCCGGGTTGATAAATGAAAACCAATTATTCCTGAGAGTATTTTCAACAATTTCATTTCCATATTCGATTTCATCAAGTTGATATACTCGTAAACTCAAAGGAACTGACCAATCCCATCCGATCTGGCTCAGGACATCTCTTACATGCCTGGCTTTTAATCGGTTGATGAGATCTTTTCGAATTAAACCTGATTCAGAATTTGTTCCCAGTAATAAAAATTCATTCACACCCACTTCCACTGCAAGCGATTTTCTGAACGCAGATTGAAATGTTTTAAAAAGCCCTTTAACAGGTGTGGCACCATATTCAACTGCGCGAAAATATTGACAGAAAACTCCTTCATTTTTCAACTGCTGATTGATATTTTGATAAAAATCTTTGGTGTAACAAGAACTCGCTTTTAACAGGGATGATTCCGGCGGATTCGAAATAATCACATCGTACTGATCCCCATCCAGTAAAGTCACCAGGTAAGGATTCACTGATTTTATTTCAACCCGGTTATCCGATTCCACGTCACCTTGTTTATTGGTCCAGATATTTTCTCTCATTAATTCTAAAAGAACAGGATCTTCTTCCAGGCAGGAAATCTGTTGAACGGGGAATGAAAGAGCTGTTTTCAGTGGGACTCCACTCACGTTTCCCTGGATCAAGACAGACTCAGGATTCTGGTGCATGATTAATGGAAAAATTGTCCTGAATACTTCGCCTGAATACTGAGGAAAAGCTTCAGGAAAAGTACTCACCATTCCCAACGGATTCCCATTTTGCCTGATTTCTAAATGAGATCCAAAAGTTTTCCAAAGTGTGTACGTTCCATACCAGCTATTTTTTGTTGTCACCAGCCTGGTTTCATTGATTTGGTCAAGTAATTCACCGGAGACTCCCTGATTATATTCAAACATGACTTTGCTTGAAAAAAGTTTCTTTGTAGAAATTTGGGGAGAGTAATGATTGAAATAATTTGGAAATACAACAGCAACCATGCTCAACAATAACGGAACAAGTGCAAATCGGATTTTTTTTACCGGCGCTCGTTCTCTCCAGAAAGTATAAAGCAGTTGAGCAGATTGAAGCAGTACAATAACAAGCAGTAATGTTTCCAGACTTGAAATTCCGGATAACAGATATCTTCCAGCAAGATACCCAATTGATAAACAGGTCATACTGAAAACAGATATTTGTATTCGTCCTTCTTTTTGCGAAGGTGTTATTGAAAATGCACAGACCATTCCAAAGGGGAGAAAAAATATTCCGATTGCCAATGTTCGAAATAATAAAATCTGATTTGCCCCTTGAAGCGTTGCATTACTTTCCAGCACAGAATTCACGATTTCGGGAAACAGAAATATTGCCAACAAAAGCAAACAGGTAAAAAACGATTGTGATTTGAACGCGTTTACGTTTTTCCAGCCGAGGATTGCAAAACCAATAGAAAACCCTATAAAAAGCATTCCTATTTGTGAATAAACCTGATGAGCAAAGGATGGCCAAAGCTGGGTTATGATTAATGATAAAACGGAACCAATCAGACCAAGAAGGAACAAACTAAAATTGCGAGACACTTGATAAAAAGAGAAGAGTCGGTTACTGGAATTGGTTTGAGATGAGGTAATAATTGACTCAGCTGCATTCGATTGAATATTATATTGTTTAGATAAAGAATATTGCTTAGATAAAGAAAACCATATCAGCAGGAATAAAATTGCTGTCGCAGTTCCAGTTAATAACCCTGCAAAATACTGTCCCATTAAAGGAGACAGGAGATAAAGATTCAAAAACAGCCCGAAGGATAATGAACCAAAAAAGATTGAGTTAACAGTTGAGACAGGTGACCCTTTATCCTTTTTGAATTCTGACAGGAATTGACTTAACGATGCAGGGATTGCTCCCATTAAATAACAGGGCAATGAAAACAGGATGACTGTTACAAACAAGACAGGAGCGAGCAGCCTGAGATCACTTGAAAATGTTTCCGCGGATAGAAATGAAAATGATTTCAAAAGCAGTTTGCATAACTCTGGAAAAAGTGCCATCCAAAACAGGAGCAATAATAAAGCAATCAACAAGAACCGGGTGGGTGATTTTTTATGTTTACCAGACCGATTCCAGCCAAGATCAAAACCAATTGATCCAACAAGAAACAGGGAAACGGTGGTGGGGAACGATATTCCAAAACCTGCAATTGCAGTTTGCCAGAGAGAAAGACTGATCACCCCACAAAAGAGTCCGATCAGAATCGTGCAGAATAAAAATTTCCATTCAAAAGAACTTTGAACTCTTTTGGACGACCAGAATTTGCTCAGCATTGGCTTCCCTGCCTTATACTTAAATATTCATTTCAGATCATAACTGATGTCCGTACGAACACCCAATCTTGTCAAGTTTTTGAAATAATAACAATTTCGCCCAATTTCAACAAGAACGATCATTACCCAGGAATTCAGGTTATAAAATGAACAGCAATTAGTCCATCAAATAAGCATTGGAGATCGAAATGCCGGAAAGCATGGAACCGATGATCCCGAGAAATCCCTGATCCGTTCCACAGAGATATAAGTTTTTGAGGTGAGTTTTCCCATTCACAAACTTGTCAGGCGCTCCATAGACACAGCCATTCAAATGACCGGTGAATTTTTTGATTGTCCTGGGGGTAAACATGTCCGTATCCAGAATATGATCACGAAAATCCGGGATATACCTGACTGCAGAATCAATAATTTTTTCACACCAGTTCTTTTTCTCTTCGAGATATTTCTCTTCTGACAAGTTCATCCAATAGTCAGTATTGGCTAAAGCTGTGATACGAATGCGTCCTTCCTCAAGAGGTTCATCGTAATCAAAATTATTAGGCGAACAAATAATTCCGCTTTTCACATCTGCAGGTAAGACTGGATTTTCATAACGAAAATCAGGTTGATCATTATAAAACACAATCGTCTTGTGATGATCTAATTCACTTGGCAGGCAGTCGAGCGAGAAAATTGTTTCAACGTATGTTATTTCGCCAGGCTGATATTTTTTGACAAGTTCATTTTTCTGCTGGCAAAGATTAAAAGTTTCTATGGAACCAGCGGATGAAAGCACATTATCAGCTTCCAGAACAGTTCCATCATCAAGCACAACGCCAATTGCTTTTCCGTCCTTTTCACGAATGGATTGAACCCCTGATCGCAGTTTGAGTTCTCCACCGAAAGAGCGAAATTGTTTTACCAGTTTTTTCAATAGCAATCGAATGCCTTGATAAGGTCTTCCAAACCCTTCTCGAAAAATGCTGTTAAACATGATTACAAACTGGCTGAAATCCATATCATGCGCCGTAGCACTTCCATAAAACATTAATGGGCAAAAAAGCATTTCGACTAGCAAGGGGTCACTGATATAGCTTGAAACCACTTTACGCCCGGAGACTTTTTCACGTTCCAGATCAAGGGCATCGTGTTGTTCAATGGCTTTCACCAACTTGGCAAAATTATCTTTTTGCTCAGGAAAGACTTCACTAACTTGCTGTTGAAAATATTCAAATTCATTTGTGAAATTAAGCGTGTGTCCGGGGAAAGCAATGGATGAACCAATTTGAGGACAAAGAGCAAAGTCATCCCAGCGCAGTCTTAATTGCCTTAAGAGTTTACTCAACGGACCTTTTTTTGTTCCTGGTTTTGCATAGTTTGTAACGGCATGTAACCCGACATCATGATTTCTTCCCCTTAATCGATAAAAGGAATTCAGGCCACCAATTGTGGTATGACGTTCGAGAATGCAGACAGACTTGTCGAAATATGCCAGCCGGATTCCTGCAGCCAACCCGGATAAACCTGCTCCAATGATAATCGTATCGTATCTCACAGGAGAGTCTTTTTCTGTAATAAATCGGAACAATCAATAATTGCGCACACAACGCAAAAAAAGAGCATGATCAGATCAATGTCAGAAAATGCTCATCGGAATAATGAGGTCAAGTTAGTGAAACAATGCTCAGCAAAAAAATGCAGCGAATCAGGCAGGGCTGTTGACATCTTTTAAGATTGGCAGCAAATAACTAACTGTTTTGTCCATCGTCACAAGATTTTCGTAATCTTCTTCAGGAATCTGAACCCGGTACATCTTTCGTAATTCCATCACGATATCAAGAAAGTCCATACTATCGAGTTCCATCTGGTCACGAAAAGGAACATCATCTTTTAAATCGGTCAAATCTTCGTCTGGTGCGATCCGCTCCAGAATTTCCAGGATCACCTGTCGAATGTCTTCAGTACTCATCAAAAACTCCGGCATTGATATAAAGTAATTGTCTTTAAAATTGTTATTTCCAAATTGCCCAAACCAGATTGGGCAGTTTACATTATTCGATCAACAGATTCTCACCTGAAATCATTGATTTTGCAAAAAAGAACGAACTTGGCAAATCCTGAACGGAGAATCTCCTGAAAAAGAGACTTCGGGAATCCTCAAAGGATTTAACAGAACCTGGTACAGCCTTATTCACTCAATTTTTTCACAATCACAACGGAATTAATTCCTAACATTCCGAAGGAATTATTCAGGATATAATTAATATTCCCTTTTTCCAAAGGCTTATTAGCCACAATTTGTGGTAGGGCACATTCTGGATCGAGATTTTCAAGGTTAATTGTAGCGTGGACGACCCCATCTTTAAAGGATGGAATATTTCCCAATAATTCCAACGCCCCAGCTGCCCCCATCGCGTGCCCTATGAAGCTCTTTGTATTATTGATTGATACGGAATCAATCCCTTCAAATACGGACTTTAACGCCTTAACCTCTTCTATATCCCCTTGTTCTGTCGCGGTCGCGTGACTACTTACGATATCGATATCTTCAGGCTTCAGTCCTGCCCGATCCAAAGCAAGCCGAATGCATTCCGCCTGTCGGTTTGAATTTGGGAGAACAAAGTCGCTTGCATCAGAATTCATGGCATATCCGACGATTTCACCATAAATATTGGCTCCTCGCTCTAATGCAGCGGGAAGTCGTTCCAGAACACAGATTCCTCCACCTTCTGCAACAACAATCCCATTACGAGCTTTATCAAATGGCTTCGATGCCTTTGC
>JAJRVU010000010.1 GCA_024277145.1 Planctomycetota bacterium | reverse complement strand
GCTTGCCCTTTCCGGATTAATGGGAAAAACTTCTTCTGCAGCTTCCGGGGAAATTCAAAAACCTCATTTTCAGCCAAAAGCAAAAAATGTGATCTTCTGTTTCATGTCGGGAGGCGCCTCACATCTGGATACCTTTGATCCCAAACCTGCGCTGAACAAGCATCATGGAAAACCAATGCCTGTGACTGTGGAGCGAACACAGTTTAATAATAATGGGAACATATTTGGAAGTCCTTTTTCGTTTAAAAAATATGGTGAAAGCGGAATTTTTGTCAGTTCCATCTTTCCAAAAGTTGCAGAAAATATTGATGACATTGCGGTCATTCGGTCCATGACAACCATCGTGAGTGAGCATGCTCAGGGCAATTTCTTTTTTCATACAGGGTTCCCCTTTATCGGACATGCAAGTGCAGGTGCGTGGATTAATTACGGGCTTGGAACTGAAAATGAAAACCTTCCGGGTTATGTCGTTCTACGAAGTGGTGAAGCAGGAATACCGCATGGGGGAGTGGGTCAATGGAGCAGTGGTTATCTCCCTGCTCAACATCAGGCATCTGTCATGTCAATTGATAAGCCGGAACCGGTTTTGAATATTACTCCTCGTGAACGAAATCCTATCCAGAGAAAACGCTTGGAATTCATCAATAAACTGGACAGGCAATTTCAAAAACGGAATTCACAAAATAGTGAAATTGAAGCAGCAATCAAAAATTATGAAACCGCTTACCGTATGCAATCATCAGTCCCGGAGCTTTGTGACATTTCGGGTGAATCAAAAACCACGTTGGAAATGTACGGCTTTAATTCCAAACATGCGATGACCCCCGGCTATGGACGACAATGTTTATTGGCGCGTCGATTAGTTGAAAAAGGAGTTCGCTTTGTTGAGTTGACGTGCCTGCCTCAGGTTCCGGGCGGTGCACAAGCAGCCAACCCCTGGGATCAACATGGAGGTCTTGAAGTAGGACATCGAAACATGGCAACTCAGGTCGATCAACCGATTGGGGCTTTACTTAAAGATCTCAAACAAAGAGGACTGCTTGACGAAACGCTTGTGATCTGGGGTGGAGAATTTGGAAGGACACCTTTTTCTCAGGGAAGCAATGGGCGGGATCATAATCCGACTGGGTTCAGTGTCTGGGCTGCTGGAGGTGGAATTAAAGGGGGAACCATCTACGGTGCGACGGATGAACTTGGATATCATGTCACCGAAAATAAAACCACAATTTATGATCTATGGGCAACAGTGCTTCACCTGATGGGGTTGGATCATCAAAAACTGACTTTCCGATATGCAGGCAGAGATGTTCGGCTGACTGATGTTCATGGAAATGTACTCAAAGATATTATCGCCTGAGGAAAAATGATGGCAAAATGTGATCAAGGTTATTTGTGCGAAGTGTGTGGAAAAGATGTTGCCAGCATTACGCAAAGTGGACTTTACTTACGGTATGTGATTGGTGAAATTGAACCACAAAAACTGATGTCAGAACCGGAACATCATCTCAGGTGTAATCCTGCGATGGCACAATTCATCGTTGATCCAAAATTTGATCCCGTTACTGCAGATGGTCCATTTGACAAAAAAAATCTTGATCCTGAAGATGTTAAAAAACGTGAAGAATTAATGACACGGGGTTGGAATCGACTGAATGAAGTTCTCAAACTTGGAATTTCGATCAGTGAATATCCGCTTGAAGAATTCAGGAAATCCTCGTAGAGCCTTTTTCATTTCAATTACCAGAACAGGCCGAAAATAATCCAGCTTGTCAAAGCAAGTAATGCAATTGCGTACCATTCCGGTTTCAAAAAGACGGGAACTTTCTCTTTGAATGGATGCTCTTTTATTTCCGGTAATGATTCCCGGCTTTCATTCAACCATGAGTGATTGCTCTCATCTTCCGCTGGAATGGTTTGTATTTTCTGGAAGAAGTCAGCAGGAACTTTCCCCAATATTAAAGTGGTCAAAAACATTCCCGATGCAGTGATGATCATGGAACAGGGATACGCAATCCATAAATCAGGCATGTACGATTTCAACCACAAGAAGGAATCAAATTCTCTGGAAATGAAACCGAGAATTCCAAAACTGGCACCACACATTAAACCGATGAGTCCACTTTTCTGATGAACCCGAGTTAAAACTCCCGTAAGATAAATCGTAAGTAACGGTGTCACAAAAACATTAATCAAAGAAAGAGAAGCATCAATCATGTTTCTTTTGCTGGCAATGAAGGGGACAAAAAGAAAACCGAGAAGCATCATGCCGATTGTCGCCCATCGCCCGACAGTGATGTAATGATGATCTGTTTTGTTCTGAACAAGCCAACGCGCGTAAATATCTCTTGTGAACAAGGCAGAAAGCGCGGAGCCCATTGAATCAAAAGTACTGACTGTTGCAGAAACAATACCCGCAACAACAAGCCCTTTTAAACCCGGCTGCAAATAGGTCTTTGCAAGAATGGGAAATAAATCGTCTGCTTTTTGTCCCGTTGCAGTCAATTCCGGAACAAGAATTCGTCCGTAAATTCCTAATAACGCAATTCCCATCATAATCGGGATTCCAAGTGCACTTCCTAAAACGACCGACATTTTCATGTCCCAGATGGAGCGGGCACCGAGAAGCCTCATCGTTTGAGTATGGTTCACGGTGTAATAGCCACAGCCGATGATAATCCAACCCAGGACAATGATGTAACCTGAATGATTAAATGTAGGCTTTTTAAAACTTGCAAGATGAAACCAGCGATCCAGTGATTGAGTTTGCAAGTTTTCACTGTTATTCGGTTTTTCATTTTCCGGAAGATGGGACAGATCAACCCAACCTTTTTCTTCAATCCAGACGAGATCGGGCATGTCAGAGATTTTTTCTTTCATCTCTGTCCATCCGCCGATGACATTCCATAACGAAACAAAAATGCAAACCGCTCCTGCCATGATGATGAAACTTTGCATGGCATCGGTCCAGACAACGGATGTCAACCCGCCCCAGACTGTATAAGACGTAGTGAGAACCACCAGAACAAAAATGAGACCCCAGGCTTCGAAATCAGAAAACCCAACCATTAACTTTAACATCAGGTAAATAGACCAGATCATCAACCCCAGAATGCTGG
This sequence comes from Planctomycetota bacterium, assembly GCA_024277145.1. Taxonomy (GTDB): domain Bacteria; phylum Planctomycetota; class Planctomycetia; order Planctomycetales; family Planctomycetaceae; genus JAJRVU01. The sequence goes on along the minus strand of JAJRVU010000010.1, from coordinate 1,602 downwards.
TCCGATATTGAATCTGAATCAGTGCACTGATCACTCGCAGGCTATTTCCAAAACGGGATTCCAGAAATTCTGCATTTGTATAAAACCCTGCTCGATATAAAAAGGGAACAATGTAAAAACCGGCAAGACAAGCCCCAATCACAGTAGCGAGGGTGAAGATGGTAATGATGTGCATGCCATTGTTGTAGACATGACCGGGGAGAGAAATGACATCTGCATTATCAAGACTGGTTGCAAAGATGGACAACCCTAATCCCCACCAGGGTAACGAACGACCTGCCAGAAACCAGTCATTACTTGATTCCGTTTTTTGGGCCAGATAAAATCCGTAGGCAATCACTGCACCATTCAGGATGAATACGATTGCCCAGTCCAGAAAAGTCATTCAGGTTCCCTTAAAGCAGCATTATAAATTATAATAATTGAATATTCTCTTAAAACGTTTCCAGAATGTTCTTGGGAACATCATGTGCCAGACAAACGAGGATGTCTCCCTGTTCAGTTAATGTCGGTCCACGGTGCGCAATCACCACGCCTGCTGATTTCGATTCAATGATTTCCGGATTTCGATCAGGACGTTCCGGGAAATGGATTGCAGCAAGCGATTGACCCGATTTAACATCAGTTCCAATATCAACAAGGCTTTCAAATAATCCTGATTCAGGGGCAAAAAGATAATCTTCCTGATCAAGAGCCTGTATCCATCGGACCGGCTTTAAGCCGAGTGTTTCTCGTGTCTGTTCTTCTCCTTCAAGCACGTCAAAATGAATGAGTACGTTTTTCAAACCATCCTGACTGAGGGAGTGAACCGGTTGAGAAACGACTTCTCCCCCGCCCATTTCCGTTGTGACGACAATCTTTCCCTGACTTTCTGCTTCAACGGGAAGAAGACCGGTGCCAGCGACATCAGCATATAAAAAAACAAAATCGGTGTTATAAGCCATCGCTGCTCGAGCCATTTTTTTTCGTTGTTCAGGATTTTCCACCAGATGCAAATGCGCACAGGGATAAAAATAGACTCCTCTTCCCCCTGTGTGTAAATCAATAACAACATCCGCCATCGGAAAAAGAACATTTGTTAAATAGTCCGCAATGATTTCAGAAGCAGTTCCTTCCGGGTTTCCGGGAAAGCAGCGATTTAGATTTTTTCCATCCAATGGTGAAAGTCGGGTGGCAGCCTGTGAAGCAGGAACATTCAATATCGGGAGCATAATGATTCGACCATGAATCTGGCTTTCCTCCAGCTCACGCATTAATTTCATGATGGCGATTTGCCCGGGATACTCATCTCCATGATTTCCCGCCATCATAAGAACTGTTGGTCCTTCTCCGTGGGAGATCGTCATGACAGGGATTTGTAATTTGGCCCAACCACTTAAATTGTGGGAATAGGGAACCGAAAGTGAACCCCATTGTTTTCCCGGTTGATTAAAATCAATTTGGGTGATGATTGGATTACTCATGGTGGTTCATGTTTTCTATTTTGAGAGGAGACAGATTTGATAGAAGACTGACTGGAATTCAGGATACACTTGAACAAAGAATTATTTCGATTCCGAAACAATCAGTTCAGAAACAAAATCTTCGTTCAGTGTCACACCT
>JAJRVU010000169.1 GCA_024277145.1 Planctomycetota bacterium | reverse complement strand
TTACGAGAAATTGAAATGGAAGTCATCTACAGCGTTCTCGAAAAAAATCAGGGAGACAAGCCCAAAACAGCCAGGGAACTTGGCATTGCACTCAAAACGCTTTATAACAAGTTGAACCAATACCATTCACAGTATATTGCCGGTTAAAGCCCGTCTTCATTTCTGAAAACGACCGGAAAAACTTTATTTAAAATTAAAATTCGTTCTGTCAGGGAATTCTATTCCGATTTAATCGGGTGGTTATTCCCTTTTTTTACGCATATTATAAAGGTGTTCTCATCCAGATATTACAGGATGCTCTCTTCTGTACACTATTGCTTAATCGGTAGAGTCCGTAAATCGTCATAGACTATGGCATCAGTGTACCTTGAAGCTCTTCCCTAATCGAAACACCAGAAAAACAGCTTGGACTAAATTTCAAAGCAGGCTTTGCATTCCCATTTGGTTTCTGTTTCAATAAAATAATCAGTCAAACATTACCCACATCGTTCGGTTCCATTCAGAAATTCATTGATAGAAAGTTCAGGTTACGGAATATGCCAACTGTTCTGATAGTTGATGATTCTGCCATGGACCGACGACTTGCAGGTGGTTTGTTGGAACGGAATGATAACTGGATCATCAATTATGCAAGCAATGCAGAAGAAGCAATTGCATCTTTTAGTGAAGAGAAACCAGATATAGTTCTCACTGATCTCCAGATGCCAGATATGAATGGCCTTGAGTTATTAGATGCCATCAGGGAACTTTCTGAACTCACGCCGGTTGTCCTAATGACTGCGCGCGGAAATGAAGAAACCGCGGTCAGTGCTCTTGAACAAGGAGCAGCTAGCTATGTTCCTAAAAGTCGTTTGGCGATGGATCTGGAAGAAACACTGGAAAAAGTTCTCGCAGTTTCGGGGGAAGTTAAAAGCCAATCCCTATTGATGGAACATCTCACTCATCATAATGTCGAATTTTCTCTGATCAATGACCCAAAACTGATTCCTGCAGCTGTTCATTATCTTCAAAAAGTTGCCTCTTATATGGATTTTTATGAGCAGGCACAAAGATTAAGAATAGGAGTGGCCCTTGAGGAGGCTTTGCTCAACGCTTACTTTCATGGAAACCTGGAAGTCAGTTCAAAATTGAGGGAACAGGATCATGCGGAATTTTATGAGCTGGCAGAGAAAAGAAGAGTTGAAGATCCTTACTGTTCTCGCAGAATCATTGTCAAAGCAACAATCAATTCTGAAAAAGCGGAATACATTATAGAAGATCAGGGGCCCGGTTTTGATGTTCAGGAAATTCCTGATGCAACAGACGAATCTAACCTCGAACGGCCATGTGGACGAGGCATTTTGTTAATACGAACCTTCATGGATGAAGTCAACTATAACGACAAAGGCAATCAGATCACGATGATCAAATATAAAGTTAACAGTCATAAAGATGACGAATAAAAGCGAGGGAACTACGTGCCAGAAGCAAAAATATTTGACATTGAAACAGATGATAAAATTGTCATTATTAACGTCGATTTTGACCCATCAATTGATGCGGACTTGATCATCCTGAACCAGATCAGTCAGGTCAGGGAATTCATCAAAGAAACAAAACCTGAAGGCGTTCTTTTTGATTTCTCCCGGTCCGGCTATTTTGGTTCGTGCATGCTGGAAGCTGTTCTGGAAATCTGGAATCTGGTGAAAGAAATAGAAAAATCACAAATGATAATTTGCGAACTTTCTGAAATAGGAACCGAAATCATCGAACTCTCCAAGCTGGACACTCTCTGGACAATTAAACCGACCCGAAAAGAATCAATCGAAATTCTCAAAGGACAAAACTCGACAAGCTGACTCCTGGCCATATTATTTTGATCTTGGAAGACTGATCTGTGATGCAGAAGAACAATCAAGAAGAAAATAATGAATAATTCTTATACTGCCTTACCGCATCTGGAATTCAATACGGCTCAATAACCTTTGAAACATCAGTCAGTCTGCTTCGAGATCCATGTACTTGGCTTTGGGGATCTTTTTCTTGATCTGTTTTTCAATGTGATCAATTTCATCAGCCAGTAGTTCAACAATGTCGTCCGCATACTCTTTTGCAAAATCTTCGAAATCTTCAAACCCCTTAATTTGGGCGTAAGCTCCTTTCAGTTTCCCTGAAAGTTTTTTTGCAATCGCGGAGCCTTCAAATTTGATGTCTGCTTTGATCCGGTAGGTGTCTGTATCAAGCACCCTTGTTCTCAGGTCAACCACTTCATCGACCATAGGGTTTTTCTCAAGGATGGAAAGGACTTGTTCCCTGATATGAATTGGAACGGAAGGTCCGACAAGCAATGCATGATTTCTGTAAATCAACCAGATCGCAATTCCTCCGAGAAGAAAACCAATCATTAAAGTTCCAATTGCATCCCAGAAAACCTGCCCTGTTATTAAAGTTAACCCGATTGCCACCAATGCAATTAAAACACCCAGGCAAGCTGCTGAGTCTTCAAGGACAACTGCAGCCAAAGAGGGTTCTGCCTCTTTTCGTAAATAGTCAAAGAAAGGTTTCCCTTCTGCTTTCTGTTTGACTGTGCGAACTGCAATCAGCAATACATATCCTTCAATGATTAAAGAAATCACAAGAATAGCCATTGCCCATCCCAAATTTCCCGGCACTGAAGGATTCAACAGGGAATGAATTCCATGATAAACGGTCACACCACAACCCAGAAAGAAAATGCCTACAGCAGAAATGAGAGACCAGATATATTGCTCGCTACCATACCCGTATTCAAAATTCCTGTCTGCACTTTTTCCAGATCGAACGATTCCTACCAGCAATAATATTTGATTAAGCAAATCTGCAGACGTATGGATCCCTTCAGAAAGCAAAGAAGCGGAACCTGTAAAGAAGAAACCGACAAACTTTGCAACCATGACCGCTGCATTCCCTACGATTGCTGTGATTACCGTTTTTTTTGACCCTGAACCCGCCATTGGAAAACCTTTAACTTCAGAAAAATGTGAATGATCATGAAAAAGATAGCATATGCTCAGTGGCTGTTGAAGCCTGCGCAGAGATAAAGAAATGAGTATATTGCAATTTGATGAGACTTTATTTGTAATAGAGGGGCCGGATAAAATTAAACTTAAGTGTACAGTCTGGATTTCTGGAATAACAATGAAGCAATCATTTGAAATTTCTGTTTACGCATTCTCTGTTGCCCTGTTCATCATAGCAATACCAAGCATGTTGCTTGCTGATGAACCAATCAGAAAAAAATCTGCACCTCCGGAAATCCATTCATCGTGGGACGATCTTGTCGTAGGGATTAAAACCAAAGAGGACTGGAACAAAAGAAGACCCATTCTCAAAAAACGGTACTTGAAACTTCTCAGGGATGAATATAAGCCAGACCGACCTCTGCTTGATCTTCAAATTCATGAAGAAAAAATTGTTGATGGAATCTACACGAGAAAACTAATCAGTTATGAAGTGGAAAAAGATGAAAGAGCACATGCCTATTTGGGGATCCCTTTGAATGTAAAAGGAAAACTTCCTGCGATTGTTGCCCTTCATGGAACTTATCCTAACGGCAAGGAACGGATAGCGGGTTTTGAAGACAATCCGGACAAGGCTTATCTCGATCATCTCTGCAGGAGAGGGTATGTCGTCATCGCGCCAGATCATTTTGTGGCTGGGCATCGAATTCCCAAAAAAGGTTCTTATGACACCACAGCTTTCCATGAAAAACATCCAGATTGGACCTCCGTAGGAAAATTCACTTTTGAACATTCGATAGCAATTGACGTTCTCGAAACGATCTCAGAAGTTGATAAAAACAACATTGGTGCAATGGGGCATTCACTCGGAGGGCACGGCACAATTTTCCTGGCTGCTTATGATGATCGAATTAAAGCTTCCGCTAGTAACTGTGGAGCCAGCTTTTTTCGTCACAATACAAACCCTGAACATTGGTCAAGAAATCATTGGTATGTTTATTTTAAACATTTACGCTCCGGCTTGGATAAAGGAGAATTACCAGACATCGATTTTCATGAAATCATCGCTCTCATTGCTCCCCGTGCATTTCTGGATGTTTCAGCAACGAACGATGGCAACCCCTTAACTCAACGTCAAAGGGCACTCATGCTATTACGAGTTATGGACATTTATGAAGTTGTCGGCAAACCTGACAATTTTGCATTTTTTATTCATGGAAAAAAACATTCCATCTCACATGAATCAAGAGAACTCATCTACGGTTGGTTCGATAGCAGACTCAAACCACTCGAAGTCACAAAAACCCATTTGATCAAAAAATAAACCTGTGTAAGGCCCGCCTAATCAATACAAACTCATAACACTCTCCGGAGAATCCCCCATGCATCACCGTACCTTATGGATCGTATTATTTCTTGTTTCAAGCCTGTCTACATCTGTATGTCTGGCTGGTCCTGCACAATATTTTGTTTCTTTAAAAGGAAATGACGATTGGAGTGGAAAGTTAAGCGAGCCAAACAACGCTCAGACAGATGGTCCATTTCGATCACTTGAACGTGCCAGAAGCGAAATCAGAAACCTCCGTCAGGCAAAACAATTTTCTGGAGCAACGATTTCTCTCAGGGAAGGGACCTACTATCGGAATGAAAAATTCCTGCTTGGGAAAAATGATTCCTGGAAGAAAAAATTACCCGTTATTTACGAAGGTTGGAAAAATGAACAAGTGATTCTTTCAGGCGCGATTTCCGTTTCAGGATTCACACCTGTTTCCAACAAAAAGATTCTGGAACGGCTTTCGGGAAATTCACGAAAGCATGTCCTGCAACTGGATCTGAAAAAATTTGATCCTGGTACCGTTTCAAAACCGGGAAAACGACTGGAACTCTTCTTTGGTAATAAACCTATGACTCTCGCAAGATGGCCAAATCAGGGTTTCACAAAAATCAATGAACTCACCGGCAACAAGCCTTTTAAAGTTCACGGGATTCCGGGTGATCATGAAGGACGTTTTACTTGTGACACAAACAGAATGGAGAAATGGAGTAAAGAACAGGACCTTTGGTTGCATGGCTACTGGTTCTGGGATTGGTCCGATGCATATCAGCAGGTGAAAAGTATTGATGTGCAAAAGAAAGAATTCCTTTTAACAAAGCCTTTTCATCATTATGGATATCGAAAAGGTCAAAAGTTCTATGTCCTTAATGCACTTTCTGAACTGGATTCACCAGGTGAATGGTATCTTGATCGTGAAGAAAATATTCTCTACTTCTGGCCTCCCTCAGAAATCGATTCCCAAAAAATCACTCTTTCGTCAGTCGATCATCTTCTGGAAATCAATAACGGCTCTCATATTACATTCCGAAATCTGGTTTTTGAAAAAACGAGGAACACCTTAATCCGTGTTATTAGCAGTCATCATGTCCAAATCAAAAAATCGCTTTTAAGAAATTCCGGGCATGCAGCTGTTTCCTTTTCAGGGTCTGATTCAGTGATTTCAGGATGTGATATTCATTCAATCGCATCCAATGGAATTTCGCTCAGCGGAGGTGACAGAAATAAACTTGTTCCGGGGAACCTTTTTGCAATTAATAATCATATTCACGATTTCGGAAGAGTTTACCGAACTTACCGACCAGCCGTTTCGATTGCTGGAGTCGGAAACAAAATTCAGCATAACCTGATTCATAATGGACCCCACAATGCCATTCAGGCAGGAGGAAATGATCACCTGATTGAATTTAATGAAGTTTATGATGTCTGTTATGAAACGGGTGATGTCGGGGCTTATTATATGGGACGAGATTGGACTCAAAGAGGAACTCTCATCAGGCATAATTTTTTCCATCATATCAAAGGACCCGGATTACATGGAGCGATGGCAGTTTATCTGGATGATGCAGCGTCTGGAATTTCCATCATCGGTAACGTTTTTTTTGAAGCAGGACGAGCTGCATTTATCGGAGGGGGAAGAGATAATGTTGTCAAAAACAATATCTTCGTAAACTGCCATCCTTCCGTTCATGTTGATAATCGGGGAATGAACTGGATGCATGCAACAGTGGAACCGGGAGGGATCATGCCCAAAAGATTGAATAATGTTCCTTACAAAAACCTGATCTGGAAAAAACGTTATCCCAAATTGGTAAATATTCTTAATGAACATCCGGAAGAACCGAGGGGAAATGTGATTACCCATAATATTTCTGTCGGGGGAAAATGGAAGAATATTTCAAAGGGTATCGAAAATCTGGTAACAATGAAAAATAATCTCATTGATCAGGATCCGCTCTTTAAAGATGCAGAAAAGATGAATTTTCAGCTAAAGGATGATTCTCCTGCCTATAAGATGGGTTTTAAGAAAATTCCATTTGATAAGATAGGCTTATTTAAAGCCCCGGATAGATACAATTGGCCTATTCTCAAATCTCGAAGGAACCAATAACGGTCATATATTGGTCAAAAAAGTCATATGTTTGTCATATTCAAGGTATGTTCAGAGACTTGTCTTGCTGGCTTGAACTGTTTCTTTATACTGTGCCGGCGGATTGTCACACTCAGTAGTTATGGAGCATATAGAAATGCTTCTGATAATCAAATTTCTCAATTTTGAAATTCTGGTAACCAACTGCAATCGTTCTTTAATAACGATTACTTTTTAAAAGGGGTTTTCAGGACACTAACTATTATAGTTAAAGTTACCAATGGAAAATTTTGTCATTCCTGATTTTGAGCCACATCCTTTGTTGCGAAGTGGTCATGCCCAAACGATAGCAGCAAGCGTGTTACCCGGTAAGAAATACACTTATAATGCCATCCAGCATTATGTCTCGGTTTCACAAGGTGATCAGGTCGTTTTGCATGATGATCGACCCGATGACTGGAAATGGGGTGATCAGGTTGTCTTGCTTTTGCATGGATTGGCTGGGTGTCATCAATCCAATTATCTCACACGGACTTCAGCCAAATTGAAAGATCGTAACATTCGATCTTTTCGTATGGACTTTCGTGGATGTGGAGCAGGGAAGGGTTTATCAAGAAACCCATATCATGCAGGTCGCACGGAAGACATTATCGACTGCCTTCATAAAATTCAAACTTTCTGTCCGGAATCCCCCATCACTCTGGTTGGTTTTTCTTTAAGCGGAAATATGGTTCTGAATCTTCTTTCCAGACAAAAAGAAGAACTCCCTGAAACATTAAATCGAGCTATGGTTGTGAATCCTTCTATTGATTTATCTGCCTGTGTGAAAGAACTGAGCCGACCTATCCAGCGAATTTACGACAAACATTTTGTTAAACTTCTTATGAAACAGGCAAAACAGGATTGGGCTGCAATTCATGAAAACCCTGAATACAATCAAATCCCCAAGCCAGCAACTATGAATCAATTTGACGATCTGTTTACTGCACCGGTTTGCGGATTTGGAACAGCGGAAAATTATTATCACAGTTGCAGTTCCGCTCCACACATTCAGGATATTGAAATTCCAACACTCATTATCACCGCAAAAGACGATCCTCTTGTTCCGGTCAACCTGTTTGAAAAACTTGATCTTCCAGATTATGTCAGGCTGCATATCGTCGATGGTGGCGGGCATTTAGGGTATATTTCGACAGGGTATAATGACGAAGATCGCAGATGGATGGATTGGCGAGTCATTGAGTGGGTCACACACGAATTAAAAGGGACAAACGGGATTAATTTATCTTCCCCAGTTCGATCTAATATTCTGAAAGCAATGTGATTAGTCCTGAAATATTTAAAGTGGTCTTGATTTAACCGAACCGCCTTTACGTTTGTGCTCATTAATTAATAAAATGGATCGTGTAGTGCTCTTGCGAGCTTTAAATGTCCGGTGGCAGTTTCCAGATGGCACGCTCGTTGGCGTGCAGGTCAACATGAGCTAAGGGACATTTTCCGGTAGTTGGACTAGTAGGGTCTGCTGAGCAGACCATTGATTGTGCTTAAACGTTTCAATTCTCGGTCTGCACAGCAGACCCTACGGCTAATAGTTCTTCACAATGACTGATCTGTTCAAACGTCAGGAATCAGCTCAGCGTCTTCTTCTTTTCGCTGATTCAATTCAAGCATGACGGTATCGAATCCTGCACCGACATCAACCTTGCTGGGTGATTCATCCGTACGCCATTTGAATTCCAGCTTGCCTTCCTTGAGACCTTTTCCACCAATTACCACTCGCAATGGAATGCCAATCAAATCTGCATCCTTGAACTTGGCTCCCGGACGATCTTTTCGATCATCCAGTAAAACATCCACGCCCGCTTCCTGTAATTCATCATAAAGATTCTCAGCAACCTTCATCACTTCCTCATCCTTGATGTTCAATGGAATCAAAAGGACGGAATAAGGAGCAATAGCCAGAGGCCAGATCAAACCATTTTCGTCATGAGATGTCTCCGCAAGGGAAGCGATAATTCGGTTCACTCCAATGCCATAGCACCCCATAATAATAGGATGTCTTTTTTCTTTTTCGTCCAGGAAATCAGCGTTTAGTGCTTCCGTATATTTTGTTCCCAGTTTGAAAACATGACCGACTTCAATACCGTGAACCAGTTTTAATGGTTGATTACATTTAGGGCAGGGGTCATCAGCGTCAGCCATCCGTAAGTCATATGTATTTCCCAATTGATAATCTCGTCCGACATTGACTCCTGTATAATGGGCATCTTTTTCATTGGCACCTGTGACTGCATCCACAATTTTTGCAACGTCATGATCTGCAATTAAATCACAATCAATTCCAACAGGGCCTGCAAAACCGGTTGGTGCATTCGTTACTTTTTTAACAGTTTCATCATTTGCCAGTTCTACTAAATCTGCATTTAAGGCCCGTTTGATTTTGGATTCATTTGCTTCATGATCACCGCGAACCAGAACAGCAGTTGGTTTTCCATCAATCTCATAGATCAAGGTTTTAATCATTTTTTCTGCAGGAATACCAAGCAGTTTGCTTACTTCAGCAATAGTTGTTGCATCGGGTGTTGAAACTTTTTCCATCTTGTTTGTATTTGATGGCTGTCCCTGCGAAGAAGCTGTTCTTCCGGTGTCAGCACGTTCCAGATTCGCTGCATAGCCACACCCTTCACAATGAACGATCTGATCTTCACCATTTTGTGCAGGAACCATAAATTCATGAGAAGCATCACCGCCAATCGGTCCACTTTCCGCTTCAACCGGAAGATATTTCAACCCGCAGCGGGCAAAAATACGACAATAAGCTGAATACATGGAATCGTAAATGGCATCCAATTGCTCTACAGTGGCACTAAAGCTGTAAGCATCTTTCATCAGGAATTCACTGGTTCTTAAAACTCCGAACCGAGGTCGTTCTTCATTCCTGAATTTGGTTTGAATCTGGTAAACGGTAATCGGAAGCTGCCGATAACTTTTAATATAATGGGCCATGATGTTGGTGATAATTTCTTCATGCGTTGGCCCCAATACCATCTGCACTTTGCGATCACCGCGCCTGACTTCAAACTGAATCAAGACATCACCAAAAGCTTCACGTCGGCCTGTTTTTTCCCATATATCGATAGGCGTTAATGCAGAAAGCTGAAGTTCAACTGCATCGGCTCTGTTCATTTCTTCCCGAATGATCGCCTCTGCTTTTTTCAGGGATCGTAATCCGAGAGGGAGATACGCATACGCGCCTGCCATCACCTGACGGACCAAACCAGCTCGAAGCATCAATTGATGGCTTGGAATTTCAGCATCAGAAGGAATTTCCTTCATTGTCGGTATCATTGTTTTTGACCAACGCACGATTCAGAGTCCTCTCGCTTATTATTGTAAATGACATTCCCGGTTCATTTCGGTTCGGAAGTCAATAATTAAAAACGGAATTTGCCGGCATTTTAGACCATTTTCAAACAGAATGTAAACTTGGAACGACTGATTTCAGTCGGTTATTATCAGGAAATCACTCTTTTTTCCCATGATTCTGTAGTCTGTTGCTTTCCCATGTTGTTCAGGACTTATAGAATCGGCTTAACTGTATTTATGCAGCCATAATACTAAATTGATCCCATTGAAAGAATTAATATAAGCTATGTCACGAAAATTTGTTACTGAACTTGTTGACGGAGAAAATGTCGAGGAAATTTTTCTACTTTCTGAAAAACAGCTTCGGGCTAATCGGAATGCCAGCCTGTATTTGCTGGCCACATTACGCGATAAAACCGGAACAATTAACGGATTGATGTGGAATGTCTCCGATGAATCGATGTCGCAAATGAATGCAGGCGATTTCGTCAAAGCGAAAGGCAAAGTCCAGCTTTATCAGGGTGGGCTTCAAATGATTCTCACCAGTATCAAACCGGTCTCTTCTGATGATCTTGACCCGAGTGATTTTCATCCTCAATCTGCATTGAATGTGGACCAACTGCTTGCACGTGTTAAAGAATTATTGCTTTCCGTTGAAGATGTTCATCTTAAATCCCTGATGGAATGCTTTTTCATTGATGAAACCATTATGGCAAATTTCTGCCTTTCTCCTGCGGGAATTAAAACGCACCATGCTTATCAGGGGGGGCTTCTGGAACATGTTACCAATCTGCTGGAAATTGCAGATCGAATCACGCCTTTGTATCCTGACCTGAATATTGATCTTTTGAAAGTTGGGGTTTTTCTGCATGATCTCGGAAAAACTCGTGAATTAAGCTACGATTCTTCTTTCGCATACACGGATGAAGGACAATTACTGGGACACATGCATATCGCCAATGAAATGCTCGAACAGAAAATTCAGGAAACGGAGTCACTTTTGGGTGAACCTTTCCCGGCTGAGACTGCTCTACGTCTGAAACATATGGTCCTCTCTCATCATGGGAGCTATGAATTTGGAAGTTCAAAACTTCCAATGACTCCTGAAGCAATCGCTTTGCACCATCTCGATAATCTCGACGCTAAATTGAATGAATTTTCGAGATCAATAGCAGATGACCCTAATGCTCAATCCAGCTGGACCCCATTCTCTCCCCGGTTAGACCGAAAATTGTTTAAAGGTCTGACTTCCGGGCAATGAAACCCTATCAGAAAAAACCAGATGACTTTTTCATGTTGAAAAGGAATTCGGCAGAAAACTATGAAAAAATTCGAACAACAGATTATTGATTTTTTATCACGCCCCAATTACAAACCAATCAAGGCTTCCAGCCTGACCAAGCAGATGAATTTAGCCAAAGCTCTGCTTCCCAAGCATAAGTCCGCTTTGGAATCTCTCGTCAATGAGGGAAAAGTATACGTCAACAGCAAAGGAAGGCTTTACCCATCATCTGCTAATGGAACCCTTATTGGAACGATCAGAAAAACGTCCGGCGGAATGGGTTTCCTCATGCCTCTGGGCGTTATTCAGGTTATCAAAGGTGTCACAGATATCTTTGTTCCACCCGAAGATTTACACGGAGCAATGGACGGTGATGAAGTCAGGGTCAAACTTACCAAAAGACGACGAAGAGAAGGGCAGCGATGTGGATTTGTTGAAACAATTCTCAGTCGATCGACTAATTCTTTTGTCGGAAAATATATCGAAAAATCAGGGCAGGGGTTTGTTGAAGTTGATAAAGCTCTTTTTGACAGGCCGATCCCGGTTGGAGATCCCGGTGCCAAAGGAGCAAGCGAAAACGACAAAGTTGTGATTGAAATGCTACGGTTTCCAAAACGTATGGATCCTGGAGATGCGGTTCTCATTAAAATACTCGGTCAGCATGGTGCTCCCGGTGTTGATGTTCAATCCATTATTTATGAATTTCAATTACCAACCGAGTTTCCTGAAGAGGCACTGGAAGAAGCAAGCAGGCAAGCTGAATTATTCGATGAAACAGATCTGACTGATCGAGAAGACCTGACCAAAACTACGATCATTACGATTGATCCGGCCGATGCACGTGACTTTGATGATGCAATTTCCTTATCCAAAACAGTCAACGGAAACTGGCTTTTAGGAGTTCATATTGCAGACGTTGCTCATTTTGTCGAAGAAGGAAGCCCACTTGATATTGAAGCCCGGAATCGAGCAACCAGTATTTATCTGCCCGGGCGAGTCATTCCCATGCTTCCGGAAGTGATTTCCAATGGCTTGGCAAGTTTGCAGGCTAATAAAGTCCGTTTTGCAAAAACTGTGTTTATCGAATACACCCCCGAAGGAATTCCAATCAGTACGGAATACCATAACTCTGCAATCAAAGTGAATCGTCGGTTCCATTACGAGCAAATTTTAGAATACCTGGAAAACCCTGAAAACGATCAGCAACACATCCCTGCAAAAATTCGGCAACTCATTGATTCCATGCATGAACTTGCAATGATCCTGAGGAAAAAACGTTTTGAAAAAGGAGCGTTGGAGCTTAACCTTCCCGAAGTGGAACTGGAAATGAATAAGAAGGGGGAAGTGACAGGAGCATCAGAATCTTCTCATGATGTCAGCCACCAGATGATTGAAGAATTCATGCTGGCGGCGAATGTTGCCATTGCAAAATCTCTTCATGATAAAGGAATCGGCTTCCTGAGAAGAGCTCATGCGGATCCCGATGCTGCGAAGCTAAAATCTTTTGGTGAATTTTCAGAAACTCTTGGTTACCCACTCAAAAAATTCCAAAGCAAAAAAGCACTGCAGGATCTCATCAATAAAGTGAAAGGGACCGCTCACGAACAGGCAATCAACTATGCACTTCTTCGAAGCATGAAGCAGGCAGAATATTCCTGTGATGAAATTGGTCACTATGCATTATCCGAGAGCGAATACGCTCATTTCACCAGTCCCATTCGCCGGTATCCTGACCTCACAGTTCATCGAACAATTGGTGCATTGGTCAAATTTGGCTCAAAAGCTAAAAAGCCTGATATCTCTTTTCTCAAAAAAATGGGGCTTCAATGTTCCATGCAGGAAAGACGGGCAGCTAATGCAGAACGCGAATTAACGAAAGTCAAACTGCTTGCTTATATGGAGAAACATCAGGATGAAGAATGGGATGCGGTTGTCACCGGCGTTGAATCGTTTGGGTTCTTCTGCAAAGCAAAACGAATTCCAGTTGAGGGACTGGTTCATCTTAGTGATCTCGATGATGGTGATTTTTATGATTACGATCAGAAAGCAAGAGCGCTGATTGGGCGAAAAACGGGACGAGAATATCGGCTTGGGTTTCCCATCAGGGTCAAAGTTGACAGTATCGACATCGAACGCAGACTATTAAAATGGATACCTGTTCTTGATGAAAATGATCCAAATTCTCAAAAAAAACTTAAAAAGAAACGTTCTTCGGAAAAATCATCAGGAAAACATTTTAAATCAAACAGCAAGAAATCGCGATCCTCTAATAATTCTTCCGCTTCTAAAAGTTCTTCTAAACGAAAAAAAACTTCAAATGGTAAGAGAGGGACAAAAGGCAAAAAGAAAAGAAAGAAAAGTTAAGAGGAATACCTCAATTGAATCGAGACCACTGTTGATAACCAGTCTCAATAATAAATCATTAATTTTCAAACAGCGACAGCTTTTATAAAAGAGTGTGACGAAATTGTAACGGATTTTAAAAAAACAATTAAGGACTTGCACGTCACGATTGCACATATGATAAAGGCTCTTATAATTCAGTTAGGTTAAATACTCATTTCTTAAACAACTAAGCATATACGTCATATTTTTATAGACGGATTGGATGAAGGAGTAGATCTTGAAGTGGTTGCTCAATGCCCTGACTTCCTCAGTAGGGCGGAAGTTTGTTATGGGAATCACCGGTCTGCTATTATGTGGTTTCCTTGTCGTTCACTTAGCAGGAAATCTTCTTCTTTATGTCGGTGCAGAAGAATACAATCAGTATGCCCATGCACTTCACAAACAGGATAAACTGCTTATTTTTGCAGAAGCTGGTCTGTTTGCTCTTTTTGCAGCCCATATCCTGATTGCAGGGAGGTTGGTTCTGGATAATCGGAATGCCAGAAAACACCAGTATGCTGTTAAACAGAGTAAAATTGATTCTGCCAACAATCATAAACTGGCATCTGCTGACCTTTGGATGGCTCTTTCCGGAGTAGTCATTCTAGGGTTTATCCTTGTGCATCTTGCAGATATGACGCTTAAAATCAGGCCTGATTTCAGTTATCACGGTAAAGAACCCTATGAAATTGCAATGATGGTTCTAGGCAACAGATGGTCTAAATATATTTATGCCATTGGAACATTGGTGCTCACCGCTCATCTTTCTCATGGCGTTTCCAGTGCGTTTCAATCACTCGGAATCAATCATCCTAAATATAACCCAATCATCAGATGGGGTGGATTCATTTTTGCAATCGTTATTGGCCTCGGATTTATGTCACTCCCTCTCTGGTTTGGCTTTTTCTCCAATGGCGGATAAGAATATTAAACATAATATCCTGATATTTATTTTTCAAACAATATAAATAAATGATAAGTACCTCCTGGAAGGACTTAACCCCATGACTCAGACGGCAAATTCAAAACTGGATTCCCGATGCCCGACAGGTCCCCTCGAAGATCGTTGGGACAACTGTATTAAAGACATGAAACTGGTTAACCCCGCAAATAAAAGAAAATATAATATTATTGTGGTGGGGACTGGTCTTGCAGGAGCATCAGCAGCAGCTTCTCTTGCAGAGATGGGATACAATGTTACTTCCCTGTGTATTCAGGATTCGCCCCGAAGAGCGCACAGTATAGCAGCCCAGGGTGGAATTAATGCAGCTAAAAACTACCCGAATGATGGTGATAGTGTTCATCGACTTTTCTACGATACAATCAAAGGGGGAGATTACCGAAGCAGGGAATCCAATGTTTATCGACTTGCTCAGGTTAGTAATAATATCATTGACCAGTGTGTTGCTCAGGGAATCCCTTTCGCCCGAGAATATGGCGGAATGCTTTCTAACCGTTCATTTGGTGGAGCACAGGTTTCCAGAACATTTTATGCCCGTGGTCAAACCGGTCAGCAACTTCTGCTTGGTGCTTACAGCGCGTTAATGAGGCAGGTTGGTGCTGGCAAAGTGAAAATGTATGCCAGGCGTGAGATGATGGATCTGGTTACCGTTGATGGCTGTGCACGTGGGGTTGTCACACGTGATCTGGTCACTGGTAAAATTGAAAGCTTCACCGGTGATGCAGTTGTTCTTTGCACCGGCGGATACGGAAATCTTTTCTACCTTTCCACTAATGCAAAAACATGTAATGTGACTGCAGCCTGGAGATGCCACAAAAAAGGGGCCTATTTTGCAAACCCCTGTTACACGCAAATTCACCCAACCTGTATTCCTGTTTCAGGAGATTATCAGTCCAAGCTCACCTTGATGAGTGAAAGTTTGCGAAATGACGGACGGGTCTGGGTTCCCAAAAGTAAAGGGGATGATCGTAAAGCTCGGGATATTCCGGAAGAAGAACGAGATTACTATCTGGAAAGAAGATACCCTGCATTTGGAAACCTTGTGCCGCGGGATGTTGCTTCTCGTGCAGCTAAAGAACGGTGCGATGAAGGATACGGCGTTGGCGCAACTAATCTTGCAGTTTATCTTGATTTTCGTGATGCCATCGAGAGAGATGGTGAAGATGTCATTCGAGCCAAGTATGGCAATCTTTTCCAGATGTACGACAAAATTACGGATGAAAATCCTTACGATACTCCGATGAGAATCTATCCTGCAATTCATTATACGATGGGGGGACTTTGGGTTGATTATCATCTTCAAACAACAATTCCCGGACTGTATTGTCTTGGAGAAGCGAACTTCTCTGACCATGGAGCCAACCGTTTAGGAGCAAGTGCTCTCATGCAAGGATTGGCTGATGGATACTTTGTGATTCCTTACACCATAGGAAATCACCTTGCCAGCAATAAACTTCCTAAAGTTGATACAGACCACCCGGAAGTGAAGGGCATGGAAGAACAAGTCCGACAGCGTGTTAATAAACTGGTTAACATCAATGGAACCAGAACCGTTGACAGTATTCACCGTGAACTCGGAAAAATCATGTGGGAT